>SLFV01000041.1 GCA_007124075.1 Roseimaritima sp. | reverse complement strand
GTTCGTCTGTAGTGGAGTTCGCCAGAGTTCACCGAGAAAAACGAACCATTAGGGAGTTTGAGGCAGTCCCGCAAAACCTTCAACCTTGGACGTAGAGGTGGACTTCGACTTCGGTTCCAGGTCATAGGCGACCTCGATCGGCTCCGCAGGTTGCAATATTTTGGCAATTTGCCCAACCCCTGCGTCAACCAGAACTGTGTCCCCTTTTGACAATCCATCTAAGATCTGAACGAATCCATCACGCTCCTCACCAATTTCTACGTCCCGCTGCGCAGTGATTCCATCAGTCAACTGCCAGACTTTTTGTTCGCCAGCAAACTGGCTAACCGCTGTGGCAGGCACTGCCAACGAAGTCGCTGCTTCGTCTAGAAAAAGATCCGCCTTCGCAAATAGGCCACCCCGTAGTTGCCTGTCCGGATTGTCCAACCGAGCTTCGAATGTCAACGACCGAGTCGACATGTCCAGTGAAGGACTGATTCTGGTTACGCTGGCAACTAAAGGCTGGCTAGCGCCCTCAAGCTGGATCGATACCTGTTGCCCTGTCTGCACTCGGCCCGCATAACGCTCCGGAACAGTGCCTCGAAACCAAATGGGATCGGTACGAACAACGGAGATAACCGGGTCGCCAACATTGACAAACGCTCCTGGAGCGGTCCGCCGCAGTTGTACAACGCCATCAAAGGGCGCACGAATCACGGTGTCTTCGTATTTTTGCTGCGCGAGGGCTAAAACAACACGCCGCACGCTAATGGATGCCAATTTCTCCTCGACCTCATGAATCGCCGCAGCATACTGCGCCTCGGCAACTCGTTCGGCGGATGACAACAGTTCAAACTCGCTGGCCGATATCGCATCTTGTTCCCGCATCCGTTCACCTCGCTCCAAACTTGACTTAGCCTCCTCCCAAATGGCTTGGTAGCGACGAACCAGCGGCGATTCCAGCGGGTCAATCAAATCCTCTAAAACGCCCTCACGGCGCGAATGCGGCAACGCGCCCTCGGCAAGTTCCGCTCCCTCCACCTGTCCGCCGCTCGCAGACAGGCTCCGGGCACTTAACCCTACCGCAGACCTCGCTTGAGCTAACTGGGCCTTGGCCTGGGCGACCAAGAGTTCGAATTCATCATTTTCCAATGTTACCAAAGGCTGACCTTGACGAACCTCGTCACCGATATCCGCGTGAACTGCCGCCACCCGTCCGGAAACTCGCGCACCGATCGCTGCCAGTTCATCCGCATATAGCGAACCTTGAACGCGAACCTTCCACGGCCACTTGACAGCCGTGACAGCGAAAACTTCCGCTTGCATCTGAGGGATTTCCGATTGTCCCTCTGCCGCCTGCGGTGCGTCCGCAGTCGGACTGCAACCGACAAACAGCCCACACGACAAACCGAAGACGGCCAGTATGAAAAACGGAAGAACGGGTCGCGTTTGACTTGAATGCATTCTCGATCCGGTTGGCCGCTTGGGTTGGTAAATCATGAACGCTGACATGCGACGAATCCCTCGTGGTCGAGCACAATAGGAAGGCGGGGTGAGAGGCGGGACGAGCAATACACGCAACACACGGCGAAAATCAAACGCTCTGGACTGACTTTCTGTTACCCACTCCGTGGATATCGCGGGCACACAAGTCTTCACAGAGGATCAAAGTCCGTCGGTCATCCATCGGGCGTCGCCAAGGTCGGAACGACCCGGTGTTTTACTCGCTTTAATGCAGTATAACGGAAAAAGGTGAGTCAGCTACCCTTCTGCCGTGGATATCCTTTGGAAGTTTAACGGGGGTGGCAACGTCGCCTCCGCTTCTGGATTCCGCCGCCTGTATCCTCTCTGTATCGTCAGGCTTCTCCAATGAAATCGGCTGCCAGTTCACGAGTCCGCGAAACGGATTGCGGATCTACCCCTGACAATCGGCACCGATAAATAAGAATTCTCTAGATTGACGGTAAGCTCCGTCCCCGGCTTTGGCCAAAGCGTGAAGTCGCGGTCGCTGGAGAAAATCATCAAACCAATTTGCTGGCCCGCAGGAATAATCTGGTCATCCGGTTGTAACGAAAACGTCAGCCGATAGAAACGTCCTGGTTCCAGTGCCTCGCTCTTAGTCAACGAGCGGTGATTCCGCAGGTCAGCCCAGCCTCGCGTGATGATGTTATCGGTCACGTCTGCACCGGCTTTGTCGTTCCAAGGCAAGGAAACCATCCAGACCGACAAGTTGGCTGCCGGCCGATCGCAGGCAAGTTCGATCGTCAATTCCGCCACGCCGGAAATGTGCACGGGTTCCGCGAAAACTTCGGTCACGTACATCAATCGATGGTTGGTCCATTCGGCCTTGGCCAGGGCGCTGCCGTCAAAAGAGACGTTGTCGACTAGGCTTTCACGTCCAGCGTTCCTGCCAGGCTCCAACTGTAGGCGACCATGCTCCGGAGCCCCTGGCTGAAGATACCACCTCACGTTCGCTGCGTCGGGATGAGGGTAATCGGGATACGGAGTTGGGTCAGACTGCTTGCTTCCTTCGCGCACGATCCACGCTTTGGGATCGTTTTCAACCCCATTTTCAACGCCATGTAGATAGCGTGTGAACCAACGATTCATCAACCGCATCGGTGGCGGTCCGCCGTGGCCGCCCTGATGGTAGTAGATCTGAACGGGGACGCCTTGTGATTTCAATGCCTGACTGATTCGATAGCTGTGCTCGGGCATGACATTCCAATCATTGAATCCATGCGCCATCAGCGTCGCGGCGGTGACGAGATCAAGTTGATTCAAATAATCTCGGGAGGCCCAAAACTGGTTGTAATCCCCCGTGATCCGGTCCATCCCCTCCGCCATTTCTGTGTCGCGAACTTGGCAATTGCAGTAGTCCCGTCGCCCTGAATCCCCGCTGTGAACGAAGTCGTATAAAACATCGATATCTTCGCCAAGGTAACCGCCAGGGTGGCGGACCAAACCGTGCGAACGATAGTAGTGATAGTAGGAGGTGTTGGGAGCAATTGGGATAATCGCCTCCAGTCCCTGCACGCCAGTGGTCGCCGCTGCAATTGGAAGCGTCCCATTGTAGGATGTTCCCGTCATGCCAACCTTACCAGAGGACCAGTATGCCAGGACCTCCTCGTTTTCGTCGACCGAAGAATACCCGGGGGCTCGACCGCACAGCCAATCGATCACGGCCTTGGGGGCCAGCGACTCGTTGCTTCCACCAACCGTGGGACAGCCTTGCGACAGCCCCGTCCCTGGTGAGGAGGAATGCACCACGATGTAGCCACGCGGCACCCATTGCTTGGTATGCGACTGGGAAATGACGGGCCGTTCACCCCGACGTTTTATTTCGGGGCCCACGGCATGGGCGGGCGGTTGCTCTCCCAGTTCGTGACGCACGTCCCAAAAGTACTCCGGTGCATTGGAGCCGGTGCCGGCGAAATAGGGACTGGTGACATAAATCACCGGCAACTTCAATCCCTCGGACTCGGTTTGCTGGGGACGCGTTACCGAAACATGCAAACGGTCTGGTTTTCCATCACCGTCGGAGTCAAAGGGGGCTTCAACCCACAAATCATGACGTATCCAGTTGGCTGGATCTCCAAAAGCCGAGACAACTTGCGCCTCGCCGTCGGCGAATACCGGCGTCGCCCAAACCTGACGTTTTTCTTCGCCGCAAACGCTCCCCCCCCACAGGAACGCACCGCTTAGCGCAATAAAAATCAGGCACAGACCCGCACCTAATTTGCTTAGATGTTGGCCTGGGGATGCTGAAACGTACAGCAGGCGATGGTTCATCGGTTCCTCTCGTTGGGCGGCCCTGGCTTTTTTGCGTTGAGACGTTGGCCTATCGTAACAAAAATCTCCCGAAACTGCAGAAAATCAGCCGCTATGAATGAACACTAGCTCCTCAACCTCAGGGTTCCCCCCTTTGCACCTAACCGATAAAAACTGCCGATTCATCGTAGTTCCATCAGGTTAGCATCGGACTGTGCCAATGGAATCGCAGCAGCGATCCAACCCCCTCCCAGGACTCGGTCTGCGGCGAACACTACAGCGGCTTGCCCCGGTGCGATGCCCTCTTCCGGTTGATCGAAATAAACCCTGAAGCTGGAACCATCCGCTTCGCCACAGATCACTTTGGCAGGCTTGGGTGAACTGTTGTAGCGAATCTGCACCGCGCAGCGTAAAGCCTCCCCAAGCGGCGGTGGATCAACCAACCAATTGCAATCCGAGGCGATTAAACCTTGCTGCCGTAATGCATGCCGTGGTCCAAGTACGACATTGCACGTCTCCGGTTCGATCCGGACGACGAAATGCGGTTCCCCCAGTGCAATGCCCAAACCTTTGCGTTGTCCAACCGTGAATGCTTCGTACCCTTGATGCTGCCCGACTACCTGGCCGTCAAGCGTTACAAATGATCCTCCGGTCGAGCGAGCGTCGGGGGCGCGTCGCGCACGCACGAAATCGGCATGGTGCCCACTGGTGACAAAGCAAATTTCCTGGCTATCTTTTTTGGCCGCGACCGACAAACCCACCTCGGCCGCCAAAGCTCTGATTTGGGGCTTTGTAAAATCGCCAACCGGTAGCAGCATCCGCTGCAACCGCTCGCGTTTGATCCCGTATAACACGTAGGACTGGTCTTTGCCGCGATCGACACCGCGCATCAATTTCATTTGGCCATCGTCCCCACGCAACAATCTGGCGTAATGCCCCGTAGCGACATAGTCGGCCTGCACCCCATCGGCGTAATCGAACAAGCGGCCAAATTTAATCCAATTGTTGCACTGGACACACGGATTGGGGGTCCGACCGCGGGAGTAGTCGTCGACAAAATAATCAACAATTCGCTTAAAATCACGCTGAAGGTTCAGCGAATAAAACGTGATTCCCAGACGCTGCGCGACTCGTCTGGCATCGGCGGCATCGCTGGCGGTACAACAACCTTGCTTGTGCCCAGCCCGCTGGACCACCGGCAGCGAATCAACTTGGCACGCCGCGGTCGACTCTTCTCCGTGACGCATAAAAACGCCAATAACTTCGTGCCCCTGCTGCACCAATAAATGTGCTGCAGCGCTAGAATCGACCCCCCCGCTCATTGCCAAAACGATTCGTGCCAAGACCCCAAACCTCCGCTTGAATAACTTCGAAAAGCTTTCGCTCCCTGCAGTAATCGTAACCGTTTTTCACATTTTCTGCTGCGCGTTACCACGCAACCTGGATAACAATCGCGCTATCGAACGCGAGTATGCGATGTTTGCATTTGGAAAAACAACGTTTACGGCCAGGAAGCCAGCCAGGATCACTCCGGGGCTGCGTTCTGCGATCCGTCCCTGGCCCCATGCCCAAAACCACGAGCTCTTTTGGTGCATGCTCGCTCCGACAGTTTCGCCACGACTTCGTGTTCGGCAACCATTGCGATGCGTACGTTATTGATCTCCAGGCCGCAGTCTTTGGAAACATCGTAGCGGTCGATGCTGGAAGAGCGCGGGATCGCGCCCGGGTTCCCCTTCGATCGCTGACGCAACACGTTACTAAACAGCATGTTGCGACAAAATCGAGCGTCCGTGTAAATAAATCCAGGTTAACGAGCGGCGCTCATATAGAAACTGAACACTTGGCGGATATCATCGTCGGCCCGAGCTATCGGGAAGGCAAAATCAAACGCCAACGGAGCAGGGCCCATCATTGGGATGGCCACTCGGAAACCGACTCCTGGTGCTACGCGAAAGTTTTTACTGGAGATGTTAAAATCCTGCTCCACGGTGCCAAAGTCAACGAATGCGACCGTACGGAAGGCATCATCCGCGGTCACAGGCAGTGAATACTCGATCGAGTTGATCCAGCTCATCCGACCTCCCACTTGGGCACCATTGATTGTCGGGTTGGCTCCGCGAAATTCAAAACCACGCAGCGTTGCAAAACCACCGGCGAAGAAGTTCTCAAACACAGGCGTATTTCGCCCGGTCACGCCAAACTGGGTCATGAACGAAAGCGTGTGCTTCCCTGAGCCATCCGCGCGCTGCGTGACCAGAAAGTATCGCCGAT
>SLFV01000282.1 GCA_007124075.1 Roseimaritima sp. | reverse complement strand
GACTGGCCAATCGTGAAAGATTTTTGAATGTGTCGGTTGTCCCTTTACCAGCTACGCGGCGTTCCCCGGTTCACTTTTTAGTCCAATTTGAAGATGTAAGCCCCCGCAAGCCGGTAGCATCCGCAGTTACTGAAAGCAATCTGTCTGATGCAACTCGGGAACATCTGGAGGCCTTGGAATCCGAACTTCGTTTCACCAAAGAAAATCTACAAGCAACCATCGAGGAACTGGAAACTAGCAATGAAGAACTGCAGGCAACGAATGAGGAACTGCTTGCATCCAATGAGGAATTACAGTCCACGAATGAGGAACTGCATTCGGTCAACGAGGAACTGTATACCGTCAATGCTGAGTACCAGAAAAAAATTGAGGAGCAGACCGAACTGACGCAGGACATGAATAACCTGCTGAAAAGCACCGAGGTCCATACGATGTTCTTGGACGAGCATCTATGCATTCGCAAATTTACTCCACGCATGGCGGAGGTCTTTAACTTGATCGACTCCGATGTCGGTCGCAAAGTCCACGGTTTCGCGCATACGATTCACTGCGAAAATCTGGTTGAAAAGCTGGAGGAAGTTTTGCGCACTAGTAGCATGCTGGAAGAGGATGTTCGCACCGCCCAAGGTGATTATTTTTTGATGCGCATTTTGCCTTATCTGGGCGAAATCAGAAATGCTGGCGTCGTGATTACGTTGGTCGACATTACGGTCCTGAAGGTCGCGGAAACACGATTTCGTAATGCGGTCGAGGTCGCCCCCAATGGTATGGTTGTTGTCTGTGAGCGTGGTTTGATCACCTTAGTCAATTCCGAGATTGAACGCATGTTTGGCTATGCCTCTCGAGAACTGGTGGGGCAGCCACTAGAAACCCTGCTGACGTCCGACAAACGGGAGGTCCATGCGCTCCTGCGGGCGGAGTATTTCCGCAACCCGGTTTCGATTCGACGCATGGGCCCGGATGCCTATGTCTGGGGACAGCGGAAAGATGGCAAGCACATTCCGCTGGATGTTCGTGTTGAGCCGATCGAAACGCCGCGGGGGACGCAGTCCATTGCAGCACTTGTTGATATCTCGGAGCATCAAAAGCTGGAAGCTTCGCTGCGGACTCAGGTGCAACAGCGCGATCGTTTTCTGGCGACGCTTTCACACGAGCTGCGCAATCCGATGGCAGCCATTCTGACCGCTGCTTCGGTCTTGGAGCGAATCGCTGACGATTCTCCAGCGGTCACGCAACCTGCTGGTGTCATCCGCCGACAGGCGGCTCAAATCGCGACTCTGCTGGATGACCTCCTGGATGTTTCGCGGGTTACACAGGGAAAAATCAAACTACGCAAGGAAAACTCCGACCTGCGACAGTTGTGCAAGGATGCCATCGAGGCGGTTCAGCCACTGCTGCGGCGACACGAACACAGGCTTCTGTTTGAAGCCCCTCCAACGCCGATTCGCAGCCAAGTTGATCGTGTCAGAATGATTCAAGTAATCGAAAATTTGCTGACCAATGCAATCAAGTACACGCCCCAGCAAGGACAGATCCGGCTGATGCTTCTTGCCCGTGATCAGGAGGCAGAACTGCGGGTGATTGATAATGGCTGCGGCATGTCGTCTGCTTTATTGGCGACCGTTTTTGACATGTTCGTTCAGTCAGACGAAACGCTGGATCGTAGCGAGGGGGGAATGGGGGTTGGCCTGACACTGGTGCGATCGCTGCTGCAACTTCATGGCGGGACGATCACGGCGCACAGTGAAGGCTTGGGCAAGGGAAGCGAGTTCATTGCTCGTTTACCCACGACCACCGAAACCCCACCGTCCAAAATAACGCGAGCAGAATTCCAGAACCCCAGTGATGTGCGATTAGTCTTGGTCGAGGATAACGACGACGCCCGAGAAATGTTGGCGACTTTGCTGAGTCATGAGGGGTATCAAGTGATCGCGGTTGCCCAGACAGGCACTGAGGGCTTACATGCAATCTTGGAACTGCAGCCAGACGTGGCTTTACTGGACATCGGCTTGCCTGAACTAGATGGCTACGAATTAGCACGACGAATTCGCGGGGCGATGGGACGTTCCATTCGATTAGTCGCATTGACAGGATACGGACGCTGCGAAGATCAGGAGGCTGTTGTCGCGGCTGGATTTGACAAACACTTGGTCAAGCCTGTAGGGTTGCAGGATATCAATCGCGTCCTCCTAACGTCTGGTCAATCGTAGTTCGGTTCCGGTTTGGCAACGCCTTGGTTGTCTCCGCGTACGTCAATTAGGCCCCGGGGAAACAGATCGCTGCCCGACCAGTCTGGGTTGACTCCTGGGCCACAGATAGGTGTAATTGCAAGCGTATCCCGTTGGCCACAGGTAGATGGGTTCGTCTTGCACGTTGGAGGCCTTTTTCGTGCGTCTGAAGAAATTATTTTTACGCTACGTCCGATCTTTCTCCTTCATTGGGCTGGTCTTCGCCACCCTTTTCTTCTCCGCCTCGGTCACTCCGTCACTGTTGCCCCGTAATGTTGTCTTCCAAGGGCTCCTGTCCGGGTTTGCCATTGCGGTTGGGTACGGGGTTGGAGTGACATTGCTGCACATCTACGAATTTTTCCAGATCCCAGAACCGTCGCTACGGTTTCAGCGGAAACTGAAATGGATCATCGTCGGAATCGTCTCGATAATCTTTATCGACTTTCTGCGGCGGATGACGTATTGGCAAAATTCGTTGCGTGTGCTGATGGAAATGGAACCATTGCAGAGTGCGTATCCAATAAGAACCGCTTTGATCGCTGTTCTGTTTGGATCGTTGCTCGTCGCGTTGGCCCGTGCCATACGCTTGGTGTTTCGACTAATTTCCCGCCGCTTGAAACGTTTTTTACCGCCCCGAGTCGCTTACACGGTTAGCATGGTCGTGGTCACGTTGGCTATCTTTTTTATCGCCAACGGTCTGATCGCGCGTGGATTGTTGAACGCCGCCGATTCGTTCTTCCTGCAGGCCGATGCATTGACCGATCCTGGCGTTCAACAGCCCGCAGGTCCAATGGTTTGTGGCAGCGAGGATTCGTTGATTCCGTGGAGTTCCATCGGCCGACACGGCAAGGTGTTTATTGCGTTGGGCCCATCGCAAGACGACATCGATGATTTTTGGCAAGCCGAGACGATGCAACCGATTCGTGTCTATGCTGGGATGCGATCGGCGGATACGAAACGCCAGCAAGCCAAATTGGCGTTGGATGAACTGATCCGCTTGGGTGGGTTCAGGCGATCGGTGCTTGTCGTGGCAACACCCACCGGGACCGGTTGGTTGGACCCCGGCGCCGTGGATTCGATCGAGTACATGCACCGGGGTGATACCGCGATTGTCAGCACTCAGTATTCTTATCTGCCAAGCTGGATCACGATTTTGGTGGATCCCGAGCGGTCGATCGAATCGGCTCGATATTTGTTCGAAGAAGTTTATGGTCACTGGAAAACATTGCCTCCCGATGACCGTCCCAAGCTGTATTTACAGGGCCTAAGCCTGGGGGCGCTAGGATCGGAATTGTCGGCAGCTTGGTACACAATTCTGGAAGATCCGCACCATGGTGCGGTTTGGAGCGGTCCACCGTTTCCAAGTCGGCAGTGGGCATCGGTGGTGCGGTCCAGAAACGCAGACACCCCCGCTTGGCTGCCAGAATTTCGTGATGGTGCGATGGTACGCTTTACAGCCCAGAACAATTCGCTGGATAACGATCAGCGTTGGGGGCCAATTCGCAATGTTTACATTCAGTACGCAAGTGACCCGATGGTTTTTTTCTCTCCTGATCTTCTTGTCAGGCGTCCTGACTGGTTGCTGGGCCAGCGCGGCCCAGACGTCTCGCCACACCTGAACTGGTACCCGATTGTCACGTTCCTGAAAGTAGGCTTTGACCTGCCGATGGCAATTAGTGTTCCTTCAGGGTACGGACATAATTATGCACCTGCGCACTACATCGATGCATGGGCGGCAGTCACCGCGCCTTCAGAATGGACGCCGGAAAAAAGCAAGCAATTGGCGGATCGAATCGTACCAGTGATCCCGCTTTAAGGCGAGCAGCGGAGAGGGATTTCGCCCCTGCTCCCCATGAATTTCGCGGTGGACGGTTTGGTATGGTCGATGCTTACCGCCGAACGCTGGGCGGGAACTTGTGGCGATTCTCACATCATCTAATCGTCAGCAACGAGGATGATCCATCCGCAGTGTAGCCGTCTAAGGAGGTTTAGATCCCGTAGCTATTTTTGTGCACAATGGTTGCATATGGGTCGTTGATGCGGGTGCCTGTGGTTCGTATCGTATGTGCAATCGAATTGCGTATTCATGGCTTTTTGCTTCGATAGGGGTGTTTTACCGATGAAGTGGGTTCAGAACCGTGCACGATGTGGCTTTACGTTGGTCGAACTGTTGGTTGTGATCGCCATCATTGGCGTGCTGGTAGGCTTGTTGCTGCCCGCGGTTCAAGCTGCACGGGAGGCTGCGCGGCGGATGTCGTGCAGCAACAACCTGAAGCAGGTGGCGCTGGCGGTCCATAACTATGAAAGTTCGCACAGGGTTATCCCAGGTCTTATCGGGTCTTCCGGGTTTTCTCCCCAAGCCCGGGTGCTGCCTTACATCGAACAGGCGAACCTGTCGGATCTGATGCGGTACGATCTTCCATTGTTGCTAGGTCCTGCCTGGATGGCTCGATTCAATCCGGCTCAACGTTTGGCGGTAGAGACAGTCGTACCGACATTTTTGTGCCCCAGTGATGTTGGGGACCCACGCTTTCCCGTTACCTTCTCCGACGGCGAACCTGGCTTTTCGGCAGGGCTGAGTTACATGTTCAGCTACGGCAGCGGGACAGGAACGAATTACGATGATCGGCATCGCACCGATGGCATGGTGTGGGAAAACTCGTGGGCACGTTTCGCGGACTGCATTGATGGCACCAGTAACACGGTGTTGTTAGCGGAAACCGTTATGGGGGATCAAGTGACCGCAGCGGAGCCAACGCCCAATGGACCGCATCGGCGGATCGGCAGTTGGTCGGGAACCACCAGCAACCCCGACGGCCCAGGTTTCATGCACGGCGGTAATTTGATCTCCAACCCTGATTTGACCACAATCTTTCCGGCTCTGACCACTTCTTATCGTGGTAATCGTGGCGAATCCTGGATTCGTGGGGTTCCCTTCGCGACCGTCACGAACGGGTACATGACTCCCAATTCCCGGATCCCTGACATCGGGATTCATGGACGCGGTTTTTTTGCGTCGCGATCGTTCCATCCCGGTGGGGCCCATGTGGCGATGTTGGATGGCAGCGTTCGCTTCATTGCCAATTCTGTTGATCAGTTTGTGCATCGTGCGATGTACTCGCGGGACGGCGGCGAGGTCTTCGAAATGCCTTAGCAGTCGTTGATCCTCCCCGCTGCTTTGGATGTTATGCCAACACCGACTATCAGTGGTTTACTGAGTCGGACGACTGAGAGATCTGAATTGTTTTTCGTTAGGCCGGATTTGATGACCGACGTCAGTTTGCTCGCTCAGCGATGGTATCTCTGCTCGCTGCCAACCCTCTTGTTCGCCGCGGTTATTTGCAGCGGTTGTGGTGGGGGTAGGACCTTGCAGCCAACGGAGGGGCCGGGCATTCGTGTTACCTACGAGGGGCAACCGATAGCTGGGCTGCATGTCCGGTTGCACGCCACTGACAGCGCGGACGTGCTTGCCCAAGGGGTCTCGGGAGTCGATGGGGTTGTCCGGTTTCGCAAACTGCCTTCTCCATCGCCGGCAGCATGGAGGTTATCGATGGAATCAATCGGTGATGGAGGTTGGATTTTATCGCCAGTCTACGCGGACCCCTCCACCAGCCAATTGGTGGTGGAGGCAATGGATGAACAGAATCCGCCCACGGTTAAGCTTCCCCAAGGAGCGCTTCAATCGCTGTAAAAGCACTCGGTATAACCACTGTCATTCAGTTTCCTTCCGTTGAAAAGGTTTTTTCGATGAATTCCATTTTTCTACGCTCCTTAGTCTTCCTTGGGCTAGGCCTTC
>SLFV01000242.1 GCA_007124075.1 Roseimaritima sp. | reverse complement strand
GAAGGGCCGTCGAACGGGGAACCGAGGCAACCGTCTACGCCAGCATCATGCGTCTGACCGATCCCAATCAACGGATTCTAATCGGATCGCCGGTTGCCAACACCACAATGATGGTCGTCGATTCCGAAAATCGGCTTTGTCCTCCGGAGACTCCCGGTGAATTGTTGATCGGTGGCGCGCAATTGGCGATCCAGTACCACAATCGGCCTGAACTGACGGCCGAAAAATTTATATGGCTAAATGGAGCACGTTACTACCGAACCGGCGATCTGGCGCAGATTACCGTCGACGGTCGAATCGACCATTTGGGCCGGATCGACTCCCAGATTAAACTACACGGCCATCGCATCGAACTGGGCGAAATCGAGTCCGTTTTAACGCGTCAACCAGGAATTCGCCGCGCCGCCGTGGTGCTGCGTGAGGATATTCCCAACAATCCAAGATTGGTCGGCTACGTATTATTGGAGGCGAACGCTCGTTTCGTTTGGCCTCAATTGCGCCAGTCGTTGCAGCGTACATTGCCCGATTACATGGTGCCATCGATCGTCGTGCCGATGGATCAGTTTTACTACACCCCCAGTGGCAAGTTGGACCGAAACTCGTTCCAACCACCTGAGTTTGATCGCAGTTGTCTTTCATCGGTGTTCATCCCCGCCCAGTCTACCACTGAGCGTAGGGTGGTCGCGATTTGGGAATCCATTCTTGAAGTAACGCCGATCGGCATGGAGGACAATTTCTTTGAACTGGGGGGAAATTCGATCCTCGCAGCGACTTTCTTGCACCAACTCAATACCGAATTGCAATTGCAATTGAGTAGTGCGAAATTCTTTAATCGGCCGACCATTCGTGGGTCGTTGCAGGAGGCAGAGCGTTTGACCAACGATCGCCAATTTTCCAGGCAGTCCGCGCACGAAACATCACCCCAGGCTTGTAGGGCAGCCATCTCCCAGAAGTCGACGGGTTCCAAAGCCTACGCTATTGTTGGAATGTCTGCCCGTTTCCCTGGGGCAAAGGACCTTCAGCAGTACTGGCAGAACTTGCTTCAAGGAATCGAGTCGATCACATGCTTCGCCCCCGCAGACCTGGATCCTTCTCTGGACTCGAACCTTACTTCGAATCCAAACTATGTCGCCGCGCGCGGTGTGCTGGAAGACGCGGATCAATTTGACGCCGCGTTTTTCGCAGAAGCGCCCACATCAGCCGCACTCATCGATCCACAACAGCGCGTCATGCTAGAAGTCGCTTACCATGCGATCGAAGATGCCGGCATTCGGCTGGATCTGCAACCCGGAAAAATTGGCGTATGGGCGGGATGCTACAGTACGACATACCATCATAAAAACATCCTATCCAACCCGCAATTGGTCGAAGAAAAGAGTGAATTCCAATTGGGCATTGGCAATGAGAAAGACTACGTTGCAAGTCGGATCGCCTACAAACTTAACCTGACCGGTCCAGCGGTCAACGTCAACAGCGCTTGTTCAACCTCGCTGGTCGCCGTCACGGAAGCCTGTAATAGTTTGGAACTGGGGTACTGCGACGTGGCGATTGCGGGAGCGTGTTCTATTCATTTTCCCCAGAGCAGCGGGCACCTCCATCAATCGGGGTCGATCTTTACGCCCGACGGGCATTGCCGGCCGTTCGATGCAGACGGGGCAGGAACGTTGTTCAGCGATGGGGCAGGTGCGGTGGTCCTGAAACGCTTGGAGGACGCGCAGCGAGATGGCGATCGAATTTACGCGACAATCCGCGGTTTGGGGGTCAATAACGACGGTTCGGAGAAAGCCAGCTTCTCGGCTCCGACCATATCTGGCCAGGCGGATGCGATATCCATGGCGTTGCAGCAAGCAGGGTTTTCTCCGCGTTCGATTGGGTATATCGAAGCCCATGGGACGGCCACTCCCGTTGGGGACCCGATCGAAGTCGCAGCTCTGCAAAGTGTTTTTGAATCGACAACCAAAGACCGTCAGTTCTGCGCAATCGGATCGGTCAAAAGCAATATCGGACACTGCGTTGCGGCAGCCGGGATGGCGGGGCTAATCAAGACCGCCCTTGCGCTGCACTACCAGGTCATCCCCAGGACACTGCACTACCAGAAACCGTTTGCTGAAATCGACTTTACAGCCAGCCCGTTTTTTGTGTGTAGCCGAAATCTGGAGTGGAAAGCGAATTCGCAGGCTGAATTTCCTCGTCGGGCAGGGATCAGCTCCTTTGGCGTTGGCGGAACCAATGCACACGTCGTTCTGGAGGAGGCACCACGCAACGAAAGCTCGCTGATCGGCGAAAACGATGGCAGCATCCTCTCCGACGAGAAAGGGTGCCCGTCATCTTTTTTAACACCCGTATGTTGGCCGATCTCCGCAAAGTCTGAAAGGGCGCTTGATCAGCAACTGCAACGTTTTGCTGAGCTATGCCACGACGCGGAAAATTCTATGCACGATATCGCTTACACTCTACAAGTCGGGCGCAGCGAAATGTCGTGGCGTGCCACGGTGGTGGGGCGATCGTTGGACGAAATGCGACAAAAGCTGAATGGGGAAAACTCAAGCGGCCTGTATCGACGTCACGCGTCTTCAGTATCACCGCCAGTCGTCTTCATGTTCCCGGGGCAAGGGGCCCAATATCTAAATATGGGACGCAGCCTGTATGAACGCTCGCCAGAGTTCAAGAAGCGATTCGACAACTGCTGTGACTATTTGATTCCCAAGCTCGACTGCGATTTACGTACCGTCTTGTTCGGCGATTGCCAGGGCACGCAGCAACAAGAACAGCTTTTGCGAGCCACTCGCCTAACGCAACCCGCCTTGTTCTCTGTTGGCTACGCATTGGCCAGAACTTTTCAACATTGGGGAATTGAACCGACCGCAATGCTGGGACATAGCATTGGCGAATTCGTTGCGGCGTGTTTGGGAGGAATTTTTTCGCTGGAGGATGCTTTGGACTTGATTGCCCAGCGTGGAAATTTGATGCAAGCCTTGCCTAGCGGTTCCATGTTGTCGGTGCGTTTGCCTGGGGCCCAAGTCGAGCGCCTGCTATCAGGGGCATTGGCAATCGCGGCTTTCAATGGTCCTAAGCTGTGCGTCGTTGCGGGCCCCGATGATCAGATGGCAGCTTTTCAGGCGGAGTTGCAGTCGCGGGGGATCATTTGCCTGCCCCTGCACACTTCTCACGCGTTTCATTCGCCGATGATGGATCCGGTAGTTGAACCGTTTCGTAAACTGGTGAAAGACAAGCGTCGATCCGCGTCGCAGATCCCAATCTTGTCTACCGTCACCGGCAGGTGGTTAACCGACCAACAAGCGACTGACCCGAATTACTGGGCCGAACATTTACGGCAACCGGTTCGCTTTACGGACGCCACTGCTGCGATTTGGCACCAGACACCTGAAGCGATTCTGTTGGAACTGGGGCCGCGACGCACTTTAGCGACATTGGCAAAGCAGCATGCCGCTGACTCAGTGAAACGAATGGCAATTGCTACTCTGGCAGACGGGCGGGATCTTGCATCGGAACTGACCAGTATCGCGGAAGCCCTCTGTCAATTGTGGTGTTGCGGCGTTTCCATTGACTGGCAAAGAATCGGCTTGTTTCAATCCGGTGGTCAGCAGGCAAGACCAGCCAAAGTTTCGCTGCCGGGTTACCCGTTCCAGCGCACGCGGCATTTCATTGATCCCCCGGCGTTACGGACCTGCCGCGAAACGCCTCCCCACAAGCAACCGGGGATTGCGTCAGGGCCGACAGCGACGGTGGAAGACCACCGTTGCCCTGCTGAATCAGAAGTACGATCAACGTTGAGAAAAGGCCGAAAGATGTCGCGAAACACTTCCATCGATCATATCGTCCGCAAGATTTTTGAAGACGCATCAGGCTTTGAGATGCAGACGGTTGCCCCCGAAACCAGCTTTTTTGAAATTGGTTTTGATTCGTTGCTGATGACGCAAATAGCGAAAGCGCTCAGCAATCAATTCCAGGTTGATATTTCGTTTCGGCAATTGTTCGAATCCACGCCCGACCTGGGAACTCTGGTCCGCTGGTTGGATGAGACATTGCCCGCAGACAGTCTCGCGGAAACTGACCCGATGCCGGTCAGCGACCGAGATGCGAATCAGGCCGATCGGCCCAGTTCGGTCACGGCATCCGCTGAACGTACAGAAGCAAAGCAGGTTCCTCCGATGCAAGCGCTGATGATGGAGCAACTGCAAGTCCTACAAGCGGTTATGCAGACGCAACTGCAAATGCTGGGCGGGAGCCAATCGGCCGGTGGCGAGGAAGTGATATCCAGCGAAGCAAAGGCTGACGCGAAGATGAACGACACCGTTTGTTCAGGAATCTCTGATACAAGGCATCCAGATTCCACTTCCCTGACGAACGATGACGGACAATTTTCGCGTGCCGCGAAGTCGAAATCAAGTGACGCGGGAGCCATAACCGCCGGATTTCGTTCCCCCGTCTCAAGATCAATCCCTGCGATTCCCGCCCAGCGGGGACTGCAGAGACAAGCTAAACGGACAGTGACTAATTCCGCGTCGCTATCGCAAACCTCTGCCAAAGCGTTTGGTGCCGCCGCTCGGGTGACGCTTAGCGAAACCGACCTTAGTCCCGAGCAGCAGGCCGCACTTGAGCGATTCTGCCGCGATTACGCATCCGGTCTACAGGAAAGCAAGCGTCAGGCACAGCAACATCGACGCTACTTGGCGGATCCACGCACCGTCTCCGGATTTCGACCATCGATGAAGGAGATGGTCTTTCCGATAGTCGTGCAACGATCCAAAGGAGTTCATTTGTGGGATGTGGATGGTAACCGGTATGTCGATTTGACCTGCGGTTTCGGATCAAATTTACTTGGTCACGGTCCCGATCACATGGTCCAGGCCATGATAGAGCAGTTGCAAAGGGACTACGCGATCGGTCCGCAAACGCCACTGGCTGGCGAGGTCGCACGCTTGTTCTGCGAAATCACGGGCTCCCAAAGAGTCGCCTTTGCAAACACAGGCAGCGAAGCGGTGCTGGGAGCCACTCGTCTGGCACGTACCTTTACCGGTAAGAGTCGCATCATCATGTTCCGCGATGACTATCACGGAATCCTGGATGAAGTCATCGTACGCGGAAGCCAGAAATTCAAAAGTTTCCCTGCTTCCCCGGGAATCCCAACCGAGCATGTCAGTAACACGCTGATTCTGGAGTATGGCGACCCGCAGTCATTGGAGATCATTCAGAATCAATTGGCAGAGCTGGCTGCCATTGTGGTCGAGCCCGTGCAGAGCCGCCGCCCGGAACTGCAGCCGCGTGAGTTTTTACAGAAATTGGCTCGGATCACAGAATCTTCCGACACGGCACTGATTTTAGACGAAGTCATTACCGGGTTGCGAATCGGGCCCGGCGGGGCACAGCAGCATTTCGGTATCAAAGCTGACCTCGCCACCTACGGAAAAATCGTTGGTGGGGGAATGCCCATCGGTATGATTGCGGGTAAGGCCAAATACATGGATGGGCTAGACGGCGGATTCTGGAGCTTTGGAGACCGCAGTCGTCCGGAAGCCGGGATGACTTATTTTGCCGGAACGTTTTGTAGGCATCCGGTCACGATGGCGGCCGCCAAGCGGATTCTTGAAACCATCCAGTCGGAGGGGCAACCAATGTACGATCGCTTGAATTGCCTGGCGGACCGAATGGCCGAGCAGTTGAACGATCTGTTCAAAACGTTGAACGCTCCGATGTATCTGGCCCACTTTGGGTCGCTGTTCAAAGTCCAGTTCCAACAGGAATCGTTTTTTTCAGAGTTGGTCTTTGCCAGCTTAAGGAAAAAGGGATATTTCATTTGGGACAATCGGCCATGCCTGCTAAACGTGCAGCATAACCAAGAACATATTGATGGGTTTGTTGCCGCATTTCGAGAGACCATTCTTGAACTGCAACAAGACGGTTTTCTAACTGGTGAAGGTCACAGGTCGGCCCCACCCGCGACAGTTTCCAATCGAGCGCAACCGGATTCGAATGCCCGCTTGGGCAAGGATCAGACGGGCAACCCGGGATGGT
>SLFV01000210.1 GCA_007124075.1 Roseimaritima sp. | reverse complement strand
CGCACCGCAGCGAGCGCCTTGATGGGCATTCTGGGGATTTCCGTTGGGCTCGGTTGTGCGCTTGCCGGTTTGATCTCCGGTCATCGGATCGAACCAAGGCTTGTGCCCGTAGGCGCTGCGGGATTGACCTTCTTTTTCGCTTTGTTGGGTTTCGTTCCTCCACGTATTTCCGCCGTCGCCGACGCAGGAGATGGGGTCGAACTGCAGGCGACAATGCTTCAGGTGGCGACCAGCAATGTGTCGCTATTTATCTTTGGGGCGGGGATTGCAGCAGGGTTTTATATCGTGCCGCTGCAAGCCTTGTTGCAGAAGCTTTCCCCCGACAGTGAACGAGGTCGATTTTTAGGGACCGCCAATGCTGTCTCGTTCACGTTTATGACACTGTCGGCAGTTATCTTTTATTCGGTGCGCGGTTGGTTTGGTGACGCACCACAGCAAATTTTTATCGTCTGTGCGGTCATGATGGCAACCGGAGCCAGTTTTTTTCTATGGCGACTACGCGGCAGCAGTCTGCTGACGCCTAAATCAACACACCGGAAAGCGTCAGGTTTTGAGTAACCCGGGCTAGCGGTACGCAGACTGCAGAACCAATTTTTCCTGTTGCTGGCCTGCCCACAAAAAAACCTCGATTCCTCCGGCGTAAAACCGAAAAGAACCGAGGTTGGCGATGAATCGCTTGGAAGTTGGGGCGGATTAATACATATCGTGATCGTGACCGCCGCCACCTGCCTTGGACTTCTTCGGAGCATCTGCAATCAAGGCTTCGCTGGTCAGCAACAAGGTTGCTACACTCGCCGCGTTGGCCAGTGCGGTGCGCGTCACCTTGGTCGGATCAATCACACCCGCCTTGACCAAATCTTCGTACGTGTCCGTAAGCGCGTTGTAGCCTTCGTTGTTCTTCATGGACAACACCTTCTCGCAAACAACGCCACCATCTTGCCCCGCGTTTTCGCTGATCATTGTCAGCGGAGAACGGCAGGATCTGACAATAATGTTGTAACCGACCAGTTCGTCTTCGGTAAGGCTGTCGCTGGGTTTGACCGTGCCGCTGGCACGCAGCAAAGCCACGCCACCACCGGGAAGGATCCCTTCTTCGACTGCAGCGCGAGTCGCATGCAACGCATCCTCGACCCTTGCCTTCTTTTCCTTCATTTCCGATTCGGTCGCGGCACCGACGTTGACTTTGGCAACGCCGCCAGCCAGTTTCGCCAATCGCTCTTCCAGCTTTTCGCGGTCGTAATCGCTGGTGCTGTTTTCGATCTCGCGCCGGATTTGATCAATCCTCGCCTTGATGTCGGTCTTCTTGCCGCCACCTTCGATGATCGTCGTGTTGTCCTTGTCGACGATCACCTTCTTAGCGCGTCCAAGATCAGCCAACGTGACGCTTTCCAGTTTCGTCCCCAAGGCCTCGAAGATCGCCTGGCCTCCGGTCAGGATAGCGATATCTTCCATCATCGCCTTGCGGCGATCGCCGTAACCAGGTGCCTTGACGGCAACGCAAGTGAACGTGCCCCGCAACCGGTTGATCACCAAGGTTGCCAACGCTTCGCCCTCGACATCTTCGGCGATGATCAACAGCGGTTTGCCCTGCTGGACGACCTGCTCCAACAGTGGCACCAAATCCTTGATGTTGGTGATTTTCTTTTCGAAAACCAACACGTAAGCATCTTCTAAAACCGCTTCCATGGAGGAAGGATCGGTCACGAAGTAAGGTGAAAGGTAACCGCGATCAAACTGCATCCCCTCGACCCATTCCTGTTCGGTCTGCAGGCTTTTGCCTTCGTCGACGGTGATCACACCATCTTTACCAACCTTTTCCATCGCGTCGGCCAGCAGTTCGCCAATTTCCCGATCGTTGTTGCTGGCGATGGACGCGACATTGGCCATCGCGTCCTTGTCTTTGACCTTGGTTGCCATGCTGTGCAGTTTCGCGGTGATATCCGAAACAGCGGTTTCGATTCCTTTCTTCATTTGCGTCGGATTAACACCAGCAACGACCGCTTTCAGCCCTTCGTTGAAGATTGCTTCCGCCAAAACGGTCGCGGTGGTGGTGCCATCACCAGCGACATCGCTGGTCTTGCTGGCGACCTCCCGAACCATTTGGGCCCCCATATTTTCGTAGGGATCGGCCAAATCGATTTCTTTGGCCACGGTCACCCCGTCCTTGGTGACGGTCGGACTGCCAAAACTTTTCTGCAGGATCACGTTGCGACCCTTCGGCCCCAGCGTCACTTTGACCGCCCGAGCTAACTGGTTGACGCCGCGACGGATGGCTTCGCGGGCTTCCTGATCAAACGCAATAATTTTTGCCATGGTGAGGTGTTCTATCTGCTTGAAGGAGAGTGTGAATGAAAAATGGGTTTCGTTCGAACGTCAGGTCAACGCGACTATTCGATGACCGCCAATACGTCGTCTTCACGCATCAGCAGGTATTCCACATCGTCGATTTCCACTGTTTCGCCTGCATAGCTGGTAAACAGAACCTTGTCACCGGCTTGCAGTTGCGGGGCGGAGCGTGAACCATCGTCCAATAATTTGCCGCTGCCGACGGCAACGACGACACCGCGAGCTGGCTTTTCTTTCGCGGACTGAGGTAACACGATACCACCTGCGGTGGTCTCCTCGGCTTCGTCACGCTGGACGACGATCCTCTCCCCCATGGGCTGCAGGCGAATTTGTGCTGATGCTTTCGTGGCTGTTGCCATCTGTGTCTAGCCTCCGTTTCAAGAAATACGTTAATAGAAGCAGGAAATGGTTCGTTTGTCCCCCGCAGTCCCACGATGCAAGCCAACCCAAAGTGAGGCGACTTGCGGGCATCGGTGAGGTGCTGCAAAGGTGACAGTAAATGCAATCACGTCGACTTCACACTGCAAGCGGCGTGCCTAAAGTATGGAAATTTTCGCAAGTGATTTTTCAATATGGAGTTACGGATTTTGCAATACCGTAAGCAGGTTGCTGGCGGAGCGACATTGGCAGCGGGATGGGGCAGGCAAAGGCCTTGCTGTCAGTGTGGCAGGAGGTCTGGTGCAACGATTCCCAGTGATGGATCTTCTGGTAGACTTGTGCCCGAAAGTCGAGCCGCAGCGTTTGGATTTGCGGCAGGGACTGACCGTGAGTTATCCGTTTTTCGCGTTTTGTTTGGTGCCTGATTTGCCCAGTCGACCTGTCGCCGATGATGATTCGCCCAGTATTCTGCCTGTGGTTTACCGCTGGTCCGATGCGGTTCCGCCGCTGGTTTTTCTGCGGAGCCTAGCAGCCCCGATTTCGGCAATCGGTTTTTTGCTTGCCGGGTGTGCCTACGGGATTGTGATCGGCGGCCATCTTCTGGTTGATAGCTGGATGCCGCTTTCCGGGGGTGATTCTGCCCCTTTGCTCCAAAAGTGGTGGCAATGGCTGGAAGAAAGCAGTCCGTTGGGGCGGGCGCTGGCTTACTGGTTGAATCCTTCGGTTTTGCTGCTGTCGAATCCTTCCTGGCAGACGTTGTTGCACGCGGGAGCGAAACAGGCAATCATCGTACTGGCCTGGATGTTTCCCGTCGCGATCGTGCTGAGGGAAAGCATTACGGAGTGTGCACAGCGTCGACCGACAGGATTATTGGATTTGTGCCGTGTCCTGAAGGCTCGCGGGTTGGCGTTGTTTTTGGCGACGTGGATCCCGCTGGCTTGCATCCTCATGCTGGTGGGCTGCTACTGGCTGTTTGGCTGGTTGGGACGCTGGAATCTGACGCTGGCGGATTGGGCCAGTGTGCTGGCAATTCCGTTGCTGTTGGCCAGTGGGGTTCTGACGATTGGTGCTTGGTTGGCAATTCCGTTAGCTTGGGCTTCGATCCTGACCGAGCCGATTTGTGACACGTTCGACGCGCTTAGCCGCGGCTACGAGTATGTCTTCCGTCGTCCACTGCATTTATTGATCTACGCCCTGGCGGCAACCCTGTTGCACTGGGCGATGTACTTGATTGTTTCATTTGCATGCATTGCCGGGCAGCAGATTGCGATGGCTTTGTACCAACGTGGTGCCTCCGGGGGGTCGCAACCCGATCGCGCAAACCGGATCTTGGACGCGATTCCCGAGGTCTATTCGATCCTGATGATGTGGGCGCTGATCGGGGCGTTGTACCTGCTGCTGCGACACGATGCGAACGAGCAGGAGATCGAAGATATTCCCGAACAACTACCCTGTCCAGGCAGCCTTTCCGGTGATGGAGTGCAAGACACGATCACTGTTTAAGGGTAGCGGTGCGGTCCAAACATGCCAGGCATGTTCTCGTCTATCGCTGGCCTTCGTGTGCGTTACGCCCGTCCTCGCGATCGTCGGATGCATGCCTTGAAAAAACCGACGTGCACTCTGCCTCCGAATCCAACGGGAAAAATAGCGTCCGCGTGCGACGTCCTTGGCGGCTAAAACCGCAACGCTACTGGGTGCGTAACGATGCGACCAGTGGCATCCGCACGACTCGATATAACACAACGAATCCTGATAGCATGCCCACCACTAGGATCGCGGCTACCCACAGCAGTGGCTCCGCGATCGGCAAGTGAGCTTGCCCCAGCCACGCATAGGGGACAACGGCCAACAGCGCTGCCAGCAGGCCACAGCCGATTCCGCCCAGCAGCAAAACCGCGTGCTCCAACAACACGCACGCCGCCAGCCGGCCATTGGTAAAGCCGACCGCACGCATCACCGCTAACTCCCCTCGACGCTCCAAGACGTTCCGCAACTGCGCGATTGCCAACCCAATCGTTCCTAACAACAATCCCAAGCCGCCCAGGCTTTGGAAAGTCCGCAAATAAGTGTTTTGCACCGCCAGCAAACGTCCCAACACAGTTCGGCTGTCGGTCACGTCCATGCCAACGTCCCCCAAGCGATCTTCCAGCAACGAGGCTACAGTAGTTGATTGATCTCCAGGAGCGTGGATCAAAAAATATTGATCACCACTGATGTGCGGAAACAAACGTTTGAAATTCTTCTCGCCGATCAATAGCATCCCCTGCAGAACGGAATTCGACAGCAAGCCGACAACCTGAAAGTGTCGTGTACGTCCGTCATCGAACTCAAACGCACGGACCTCCCCAACCCCCCCATACATTTGCAAGGCCCACATCGCAGTGGCTTGATCCAGTACCACCGGAACAGGATCATCGGCCGTCCCCGCACCAGACTGTTCCAGCAGACGCCAGGGCGACGGTTCGGCGGACCTAGCATCGGTCGCCGCCCAAGGAAAAGCAGGCAGTCTCCCGGTCTCTTCCAACTCCGCCAGTCTGGCGGGAAATCCGACAACGGTCGGCTGGGTCGCTTGGTACAAATTGTTGCAACTGGCGTCCTGGCCCAGTCGCAATCGCGCCGCCACCAAAACGATATCGCTTAGCACTTCCGCCTGTCCGCCAAACAATTCGTTCTGTACCAACGGATCGGTCAAGTCACGGTAGAACGGCTGCGAGGTCTGGGCTACTAAGTCAAAGCCGCCCACTCCCGAATCGGTCGGGCTAAGCTGGAAAGCGCTCATCGCAAGGATTAGAAAGCACGCCGACGCCATCAAGCCAACGGTCAGCGTGCTTCGCAGCGGGTTGCGCTTTGCATTGCCAGCGGCCAAACGCCACAACGACGTGTAACCTTCGATCGAACCGATTGGGGCCGCAGCGTTGCGGCTAAGCTGCGCGTACAACCCAACCAAGATCGCAACCAGCATCATCATCCCAGCACCGACAAATACCCCCGCCTGATTTTGCCCCGAAAGCTGCGTGGCGAAACCACCTAGGGCCAAGCTGCACAGCAGCGTTAGGATTGCCAGCGGACCAAGCCAGTTTCGGGCCTGTGACTTGTTCGGATGCTGGCTTTCCCCGAACTGTCCCGACAACAAGACGCGCGGTGCGATCCGGTGAAGCTGCCGCGCGGTCAGCCGAATCGTGCCCCACGCAATCAACTGTCCGCCCACGAATCCGACGGCCAAACTGACCACAGACCAATGGAATTGCAAAAAGGGGACCGTTACCGCGCCGACCCACCAATTCCTTAGCCCCCACAGCATCACCCAAGCATAACCTGCCCCCAGCAAGACACCAGCGAT
>SLFV01000015.1 GCA_007124075.1 Roseimaritima sp. | reverse complement strand
TGCTTTCGTCGCTGCAGATGGCACGTGAAAACGCCAGAACGGTTCGGGAATCGCTTTCGTCGGAAGTTTTCGAACAGGTCAACGACTTTTATCACATGCTTTGTTCTGCGGCAGCGGAAAAACAGATTTCTTCGCCAAATAATTTCCTTAGCGAAGTGCGGCTGATGGCGATTCAGTGGTCGGGTGTTTTGGACAGCACGATGCCTCAAGATGATGGCTGGCACTTTTTTAATATCGGGCGGATGATTGAGCGTGCTGACAAGACGTCTCGGATTTTGGACGTCAAATATTTCAACCTCCTGCCAGCGGTCGCCGATGTTGGAACCGCAATCGACGATCTGCAATGGTCGGTGTTACTGAAGGCCATCAGTGGCATTGAAGCATACCGTCGCCAGTATCGCGTTTTGCGAATTCCCAGCGTGGTGCGTTTCTTCCTATTCGATGATACGTTTCCCCGCAGCGTGATCTATTGCCTGAATTCCGCCTTGCGGTCGATTCAGAAATTACATGATTCCTCGGGTATGCCACCGGGGCAGGCACATGAAATCATGCGGGCCTTGGTACATCGGCTTAGCCATACCACAGTCGAGGAAGTTTTGGCTGGCAGCATGCACAAAGCGATTGATCAACTGCAGCAGGACTTGAATACGCTTGGCGACGCCATCTCCAGCGATTTTTTTCATCGTGATACCACCTCCCAAGCCGATGTGGTGGCGGCGTCACAGGTCCAGACCTCCTGATTGACTTCTCCTTTTTATCTCGCTTCCTTCCGAAAATGCTTCTATGCCGATCCGAGTTGCTTTGCATCATCGTACTGAATACCGGTACGATCGTCCCGTTAGACTGGCCCCCCAGTTGGTGCGATTGCGACCGGCGTACCACGCGCGGACCCCGATCACGGCCTATGCTTTAAAGGTCTCTCCCGAAGACCATTTTGTCAATTGGCAACAGGATCCATTCGGCAATCCTTGCGCGCGGTTTGTCTTTAAACGCCCAACGGATCACCTGCGGGTAACGGTTGATTTGATTGCGGAAATGACCGTGATCAATCCGTTTGATTTTTTTGTGGAAGAACAGGCGGAGGATTGGCCGTTTCGCTACGATTCGAAAACGCGAACCCAACTGGCTCCCTACCTGCTGAAGGAAGCGTCAGGGGACCGCTTCGGTCACTGGATTGAATCGCTGCCCAAGGAAAGGATGCGAACGATCGACTATTTGGTCGAGGTGAATCGTTTGATTCAGGAAAAAATCGCATACTTAGTCCGAATGGAACCGGGGGTACAAACCCCCGAGGAAACGTTGACCAAAGGTAGCGGTTCGTGTCGTGATTCGGCGTGGTTATTCGTGGAAACGCTCCGCGAAGTCGGATTGGCAGCACGGTTTGTATCCGGATATTTGATTCAATTGACAGCCGACGAAGCGCCTCTGGATGGTCCTGCTGGTCCGACCGAGGATTTCTGTGATCTGCACGCCTGGACTGAAGTGTATTTGCCCGGCGCGGGTTGGATCGGTTTGGATCCCACCAGCGGGTTATTTGCTGGCGAGGGCCATATTCCCCTTGCATGCACGCCTTCTTACACCGGAGCAGCTCCGATCGATGGATCACACGATCAGTGCGAGGTGTCCTTCGCGCATCACATGTCGGTCGCTCGGGTGCATGAGGACCCGCGGGTCACCAAGCCTTACACGGAACAACAGTGGCAAGAGATATTGCATCTGGGTGTCGCGGTCGACCAGCGCCTGCGAGCCGGTGATGTGCGGTTGACGATCGGTGGCGAACCGACTTTTGTGGCGATTGATAATCAGGCCGACCCGCAGTGGAACAGCGACGCGGTTGGGGCAGACAAACGGGTGAAGAGTAATCAATTGCTGTTGCGTCTGCGCGATCGATTCGCCCCAGGGGGGCTGTTGCATTACGGACAAGGCAAGTGGTATCCGGGCGAGTCACTTCCTCGCTGGGCGCTGACTTGTATGTGGCGCAAGGATGGGCAGCCGATCTGGAATAATCCATGCTGGATCGCAGATGAAGGTGTCGATGACGGACGGACCGCCGACGATGCCGGGCGGTTTGTTGCATCCCTGGCACGCGAATTAAACATCAGTGCGAAACAATCGTTTCCGGTTTATGAGGATACGTTCCATTACTTATGGCGAGAGCAACAATTGCCGATCAACGTGTCGCCAGAGGATCCGAAGTTGGAGGATCCCAACGAACGCGCGATGATGATGCGAACATTTCGGCAGGGGTTATCGAATCCGGTTGGCTTTGTCCTGCCCTTGCGACGCGCCTGGTGGCAGGCGCATCCCGGTTGGATCGGGGGAAGATGGCCAACACGGAGCGAACGTGTCTACCTGTTGCCGGGAGATTCGCCGATTGGTCTGCGATTGCCACTGGACAGCTTGCCGCATGATGATTCCTCCGTCTCCTTTCAGTTCACCACCCCAATTGATCCACTGGCCCCTCGTTCACCGCTGCCACGACGCGTCGAAAAAGGAAACGATCGTGTGCTGAGCCCCCCTTCATTCGAGGATAGCTTTGGAAGTGGCGGTGGCGGAACCGCATTGACGCAAACGGTCAATCCGCAGGTGTTGCCCGATGAAACGCTGGACGAGGAAGATGATTTGCCAACCAGTCGGGACGTCGTCCGCACCGCGTTGTGTGTGGAGTGTCGGTATGGTCGTCTCTATGTGTTCATGCCACCGACGCAACGACTGGAAGATTATCTGGACCTAGTCGACGCGGTGGAACAGACCTGCGAAAAATTACAAATCCCGGTCATTTTGGAAGGCTATCTGCCTCCGCCGGACCCGCGGATCGAAATGTTCAAGGTGACGCCCGACCCTGGCGTGATTGAAGTGAACACGCAACCCAGTGACTCCTGGGAGCAGTTGGTTGCGCTGACCGAAGCGTTATATGACGAGGCTCGGCAGGTACGGTTGGGGACCAACAAATTTGATAATGACGGCTACCATACCGGGACGGGTGGAGGCAACCACGTCGTGTTGGGTGGTGGAAATCCGGCGGACAGCCCCTTCCTGCGCCGTCCCGACCTGCTGTCCAGTTTGATCGGTTTTTGGAACAACCATCCGTCGATTTCTTACCTCTTCAGCGGTCGCTTTGTCGGTCCCACCAGTCAAGCACCGCGACTGGATGAGGGGCGGCCTGACGCTATTTATGAACTGGAAATCGCTCGGTCTCGATTGCCTGCCCGCGACCAACCGGTTCAAGCGTGGTTGGTGGACCGCTTGTTCCGTGACCTTTTGGTTGATACGACGGGCAATACGCATCGGTCGGAAATTTGTATTGACAAACTCTTTTCACCCGACAGTCCAACCGGGCGGCTGGGTTTGGTCGAATTACGCGGATTTGAAATGCCACCGCATGCGCGGATGAGCCTGACGCAGCAGTTGCTGGTACGGGCCTTGGTGGCGAGCTTCTGGGAGGCTCCCTACGATCGTGCACTGACCCACTGGGGCAGTCTGCTGCACGATCGTTTCTTGCTCCCTCATTTTGCTTGGGATGATTTATGCCACGTCATCGAGCATTTGCGGCGGCACGGTTTTGATTTTCGTCCCGATTGGTTTGGCACCCACTTTGAATTCCGCTTCCCGAGGATCGGTGAAATCATGCACCGAGGGGTGCGGCTGGAACTCCGTGCGGCCATAGAACCTTGGTATGTGATGGGGGAAGAGCCGGGCGCGGCTGGGACCGTTCGTTTTGTTGATTCGTCGGTGGAGCGTCTGCAGGTTTTGGTGCAAGGTTTTGATCCGCAGCGATATGCGTTGTTGTGTAACGGCTTGCAAGTGCCGCTCCATCCAACCGGAACCGCCGGTCAATACGTTGCCGGGATACGCTATCGTGCATGGCAGGCACCACGTTGTTTGCATCCGACCATTGGGGTTGATGCGCCGTTGCAATTCGATCTGGTTGATCGTCACCAGCAGCAATCGGTCGGCGGCTGTCGTTATCACGTGGCCAACGAGGCAGGTATCGCACAGGATACTCGCCCGGTGAATGCCAATGAGGCGGAATCACGGCGAGCGGCTCGCTTTGACAATCGGCACCTGACGGGTGGCGTTTTGGCGATCCCTGCAGTGCTGCCGCAGCCAGGAACAAGGCCTTATCCAGTGACCTTGGATTTGCGACGCCGTTTTATCCAATGACGAATCTTTGAAACGATCTCTCTGGCATCGACCGGAACATCACCTGTGTAGCCTACAGTGTCTTTAAGTATTCTAACACGGCCTGCTTTTCGGAGGGCGTCAGACTGTCGGGATAGTCGTGTCCGGCGTTACTTTTGCCTGCTTTGCGGGTGTCAAAGTATTGTCGTCGAACCGCAAAATCCGACTCCGTCAAGGGAATCTGATGAACCACTTCGATTCGCAGTCCTACTTTTTCCGCATCGATTTCTTCGGCGATGCGACGCCACACGGTCGGTCGCTGCTCCGGGTTCAGCACGTGCCAAAGCGTTGGAACGCTACCATTATGAAAATACGGGGCACTGGCCCAAATCCCATCCAATGGCGGAGCCACGTAACCATCGGGATCAAGGATCGTGTGCTGAACAGACTCTGGATCCTCGCCGGCAGCGGCAAACCAACTTTCGGCATATCGTTGACGGCCTTCCAGCGGAATGGCCCGCAAACGCACTGGATCGGTGCCGATTGAATCCAAAGGTTCGCGATGGTTCGGGTAACGTTCTACGGAATCCCTTCCGCCATTGCCCCCATGACACTCCGCACAGTTGACGCGAAAGAGAGCCTGGCCCCGGTCAGCCAATCCATGATCAATCGGTCCTTCGTACGGAGGTGGGCGGAGTGACATCAGGTAATCGTAAATTTGGCGAAAATCTTGTTCCCACTGACGAAACTTTTCGGGCCCATTTTCCTGAACCAAGATAAACTGCATCAAACCTCGGTGGCCACGTTGGGCAAAACCATCAATGTACAGATACGGACGCTTGTGAAAGTACCACCAAGGCGGAGCATCCATATCGTGATGCACAACCGGCGGGGGGGGCGCGTTGACGATATTCAGATGCCGATCACGAAAATTCATTAACGCCACGCCGAAAACAACCGCGTTCGTGGTGCCGTGCGTCGTCCCCAGGGGGATGGCAAGCGATCCCAAGTCCATTCGCGTTAATGTTTTCCCCATCCGTAATTTCGTCTTTCGAATCTCCTCGCTGAGCGTTTGCAGGGCGTACAGGTTGTTTGGAGCACCCGGTGTGGGTCTGCCGTAGACACTGCCGCCGTGACAGGCCAGGCAATTCATTGTCCAATGACCTTGGTCGTCAACCACGTACTGCAAAGGCTTGCCCGAATCATCTCCAGGACGCTTTGTCAGGCCGTATCTCTGAAAAGCCATCTGCCGACGTTCCTCCACGCTGACGTCGGCAGCTTGTTCACGCAACGGCTGCGGCCAAACTTTCCAGACAGAATCGAATGTCTCCTGGTCAAAGTCGGGGGGCAAGTACGCCTTTTCGGTCAACAGCAGATAACCAGGGTGAGGCGTCAGTGTCGACGCTTCCCTGGTAGGGGGCGAAGGATGATCGGCCGTTTCCGTGCCCAACGCCGCGCCATGCAGACCGAAAAATAAAACGGAGGCGAACACCAAACGCCGAAAAACAATCTGCACCCTCACCCGAAGATGGATCAGCCTATCTGACGCCTTGAACATCGTGATCACTCAGAAAGACGAACTGCAGGACGTTGCAGCGAACCGTATAACGACATCACTAGTCTTTTATTTCAAACCATAGACGATCGGCTAGGGGTCGGGTTCGCAAGCGTGAACACCCCCTGCTTGGTCAGGGCAATTCCCGGATCCGGATGTTACGAAATTCTATCGGGGCACCCTCGGCCTCCAGGCACAGGTAGCCTTCGGACGGTTGACAGTCGGATCCACCCGAGACTTCGTAACCGTTGACCCATAGTCGGATCTCACCGTTAATCCCACGCACGTAGTAGTGATTCCACTGGGGCGCACCATTGGTCAGATCTTGAGTCGGAAAGCTACGACTGCCATTGGGGGACAAGGGCGGAAACGGTTTCATCGTAGATTTGCCC
>SLFV01000300.1 GCA_007124075.1 Roseimaritima sp. | reverse complement strand
TCAGCAGTTCTTCACCGGTCGCGGCATCCAGAAGCACCAATCGCCCACGCAACCCCGCAGTACCGCCCGCGACCAACAGCTTATCGCCCCCAGGATGGACAGCCAGGGCATTGATTTTGAACGCTTCCAACGGCCACTTTTCTACCGTTTGCAGCGTAACGGAATCAACAATTTCGATTTGCCCAAAGCGCGCAACGGCGATTCGTTGCGGTGTCCCCAGTACCGTGATTGCTGTCATTGGCTGCATGTCGCTTTGGCTGGCAATTCGGGGGACTCGCAACGGCATCCGCGACACATCGCCCGCCGGTCCAGGAGCCCCCTGTTCAATCCATGCCGCAAGTACCGCTAACTGTTCCTCACCTAAAGGTTCCTCGCCATCGGGCGGCATGACCGGTTGCTGCTTCCCCGCCGCCATCAGATACAGTCGACTGCTGTCGGGAACTCCCGCAGTAAATGCCAGTCCATGATCGCCACCTTGACTAAACGCTTCAAAGTCCTGCATGTTCAACCCCCCCTCAGGGGCGTCGTTGCTGTGACAGCCGACGCAATGTGATTGCAGGATCGGCCAGACGTTTTGCAGGTAGTCAACCCTCTCTGCCGCGTGCAGCACAGCAGGGGTGCCGAGCAGCAGCCAAGTTGCGGCAAACAACCCAAGCTCAGTAACGGTCGGTTTCGCCTGCCTGTCCAGTCTCTGCGCAGCGGGAATCGCTGGAAGAGATCTTGACCGTCGCAACGAAGACCCGTCCGTTCTTGAGCTCGGGTTGCTAAGACTCATTCGAAAAAACTTGATTACGCTCATCACGTCAAACAATAAAGGCAGTCAGAGGCGGAGAAAAAGCGCAGCGTTCGATTTGGACAAACAACCGACACCGTGTTCATTTTAGTCTACTTAGTCTACGCGGCGGGCGGTGCACGCACAGTGGTTATTCAAGTTCTGGCGGGTTGTATGTCGGATGCGAGTCATTGGAAAACACTGCCTCGGCCAACGTGATAGCGGTGTCGAATATTGAAATCGCTGGTAAACTTGCGGGTAAGATCACCGACAAATCGGTTTGTAGACGTAGGGTGTTTGCAAGGGAGGATATTTCTGGCGTGTCAATACTTCAGGAGGCGGTTAAGCAGATCCGTTCACACGCACCATCACGTCCGAAATGTGGGATCATTCTGGGCAGTGGCTTGGGGGGCGTCGTCGACCACTTGGACGCCAGAACAACCCTTGCGTTCTCCCAGATTCCCGGGTTTGCTGCCAGTACGGCGGGAGGGCATCGGGGGCAGCTTGTGTTGGGAACCCTTGCCGGGGTCTGGGTCGTCGCAATGGCGGGCCGGTTCCATCGATATGAGAACTGGTCGACGGAACAAATTACGTTTCCCGTCCGTGTGATGCGCGAACTGGGGGCGGGGACACTGATCGTCAGCAACGCCGCCGGAGGGGTCAACCCGCGTTTGGCCGTTGGCGACATGGTGTTGATTTCCGATCACATCGACTGGATGTTTGGGCCCGCACAACAGCGGTTTGATCGATGGAAATTCGACCGATCGTCCCCAAGCGACGTCGCGACACCCATACGGGACAATGCGTGGTTTCCCCAACGAAGTAGGATGCTTTACGACCCCGAACTAGCAGAGATTGCATTGGCGGCCGGGCGCAAGGGCGGCTTTGCGATTACTGAAGGGACTTATCTAGCGACGTTGGGTCCAAATTATGAGACACGTGCTGAATATAGAATGATGCGTCGGATGGGAGTCGACATTGTGGGAATGAGCACCGTGCCGGAGGTCATAACCGCTGCCGCTTGTGGGATGCGTGTATTAGCGTTGTCGATGGTCAGCAATGTGGCCCGGCCCGATAGCGGGCAAGCGACCAACCACGAGGAAGTATTGGCGGCGGGGACCGCGACGGCACCTCGCATGCTGGCGATTGTGCACGCGACGTTGAATCATATCAGTGACTGAGCCACCGTATGCCCGTTCTCCAGTCGCAGTTTCCGGTCGTCTCTCCGCTTGCCACCGAAACGGCGTTGCGATCTGCCGGTCACCGCGCGGTCTGCGTCCATGCACTTCGGTTGCTGTTGATCCTGGCCTTGATCGCAACGCTGCGAACCGGCGAAGCGCAGCGTCGTCGCGCCGCGATTGCCGCAGCACAAACCGTGGAGCGGCTGCCGCAGTCGTTACTGCAGCAATGGTACGGGACGGCAGCGGTCGAACAAAGATTGATCGAAAATGGCCGCGTAATGCAAATCCTTGATCAAGAAGGCAGTCTTTTAGGCAGGGTGGTCGAAACCTTTCCAGAGGCGGCAGCGGTGCGTGGCTACCGGGGCAGCTCGCACTTGATCGTGGGGCTGGATTCGCAAGCGCGTATCGTCGGGGTCCACCTTGTTAGCAGTCAAGATACGCAAGACCATGTGGCCGCAATCCACCAGTCCCCCACATTCTTTGCTCAATTCCAAGGTCGGACAGTTGACCAGTTATATGATTCGTTTGACGGCGTCTCCGGAGCAACCCTAACGGCGCTGGCGATCCGTGATTCGGTCGCTATGCGTTTGGGAGTGAAACTGCCCGCGTCATCGCGATTCCCCGCTCCCATCACGCTGGCGGAAGCAAGTCAAATCTTCCCTGAGGCGAAGCAATTGGTTGAAATCCCCGGCACGGGAGCCGAATCTGTGGTCAAAGACTCCTTAGGCGAAATCACAGGAACAGTCGCTCGCACCGGAGTCCTGGAGGATCAGATTAGCGGTTACCAGGGGCCAACGGAATTACTTCTGGGATTTGACACGACGGGAAAGCTAAAGGCGATTGAGGTCCGGCAATCATTTGATAATCAGCCGTATGTTTCTTATCTGGATGACGAACCATGGTACTGGGAGCCATTTCTAGGACAGACTTGGCAGGAGCTGGCGTCTTTGGACTGGGAGGAATTGCGGATTGAAGGCGTTTCGGGGGCGACAATGACCAGCGTGGCGGCAGCGGAGGTGGTGCTGTCGGCAGCGGGCAAACGAATCGAGGAAATAAATCGTGCGGCCCCCAGTTCACCCGCAATCGCAGTCCGTTGGTCAGCAAAGGACGCCTGGACCGCAGTGATCGTGGGCGCAACGTTTTTGCTTACCGCGCGCTGGTTACCGGGTCCACTTCGTCGAATTCGTGGCCGCAAGGCTTGGCGTCCGATTTGGCAATGGGTCGTGATCATCGGGTTCGGATTCTTGACAGGCAATGTGCTTTCGCTGGCATTGCTGATCAGCAGCAGCGTCGGCGGCTTGGCCTGGACCCTCGCTCCCGGAATTTCGCTAGTCGTCCTCGTGGCGCTGGCAGCTTCGCTCTTTAGCAAGACCCCCTTCTACTGCTCGCACCTTTGCCCGCACGGTGCGTTGCAGCAGCAGATCAAGCATCTTTCGCCATCTGGTTGGCGACTGGAACTGCCCGGATGGTTGCGAAAGACACTGCTGACGATTCCAGTTTCGTTATTTGTACTGGCGTACTGGGTCACACTGATCGGTTGGGATTGGAACCTGGCAGCCTGGGAACCCTTCGATGCATACCTGTGGTGGGTCGGAGCCGGAGGGAGCATCGGTTTGTTTGTGGTCTCGCTATTGTTTTGCGTCGTCCAGCCGATGGGTTACTGCCGTTACGGTTGTCCGACAGGCTGGTTTCTGAGCTACCTCCGTTGGAATCGCCAACGTGGCTCCTGGACCCGGGTCGATCTGGTCGCGTGCGTTTTACTTCTAACGTCGTGGCTGTGGTTACTGCAGGTATGAATCGAGTCAGCAGCGCAGTGGGGATGGCCCAATAACACGGCGGCTACGTCGATCGTGCCGCCAGAGCCGCGACGTTGCAAATTTATTCTTCCAATCCAGCCGCCTGCCTAGCAAAAACGGATTTCGGGTGTGTTGGCTCCAATCCCAGTAACGCGGCCGCCAACCAATATTCCTCGGCTTGCTCGTCGTCACCGGCTTGCTGGCATCGTTCTGCCATCGTCGCCATGGGGCCGGTCATGAGACTGGCTGGCAACCGCCGCAACGCTGCCTGCCAACCCGGAAGATTTTCCAGGGTTGATTCAGCGTCTGCGATTCGCCACAGTTGCGCCTGGGCCAATTGTGCAATAAGGGGACGCTGGGTCTGCGACTGCAGCGACTTGAGCGTCACAACCGCGCCAGGCGAGGGTTCGGTACCAAGCAGGAAACTGGCCGCCAGCAACCTTACCAGCGGTTCAGCCGCATCCAGCTTCATTGTCGCCAGTGAAAGCAACTCCTTGTCTCGAGGCTGATCCCACCACGCGATCGGCAATCGTGCGAAGAACGGCGCAGGAAGGGGTTGGCGGTCTACCTGTTCCAGCATCGTAAACAGCGATGGATACTGACGATCGTACAGCAACGCGGTCGCCAAATCGGCGGATAGCCACTGTTGCTGCCAAAAGGGTGGCTGTCGTTTGACCGCAGCAGTAAAACGCGAAATCGCCTCTGGCCAACGCTTTGCCCTGAAAGCCTCGTAGGCCGTGATCACGGACGGATCGGACCAGGCTGGGGTGCAGGTGACGATGCGATCCGTTAAAATCCGTACCGGTTGCATTTGCTCCTGGGGCCCTTGAGGCTGCAATTCAGCCAGCCGGGTCGAAAATGTTGTGATTGTCCCCGTCGCGACGTTCAGCGGCCGGGAGATCCAAACGTCATCATTCGCACGATCATCGCGTGGGAGAAAACGGATTTCAACTTGGACTTGATTGTTGGTGTTCTCCTCCGAAACGGCGTTGCCCATGCCGCACACCGCTGCAAGATTGACAAACAGCCCGAGCAGCAGCGACAACGCTTGGGACACACTTGAACCGTTGATGCTATTCATGGTGCCGCCGTGTCAATCGGGGCATCGATGCGTCCTCCACGCACGTCAAAATAGCGATAACCACCTCCGTTGTCGTCAGCCAGTGCCCGCAGCCAATTACCCGAAGCCACAGCGCGGCCAGTGCCAAATTCAACCACACTGATAGACGTGCCGCTCGCAGCGGCGCGCGCGGTAAGGCTACGGATCTGGTTCCGGGACAACCTTGGTTGCTGTCCATCGGTCAAGAAGAAAATCACATGGGGACGAAATCGCAACGCCATCGACAACGCCGATACGTGTTCGGTGCCGCCGAACGCCCGAGTGGCTTGGACGTATTGCTGTGCTCGTTTTCGCATGGTCTGGTCGGCCGGTAACATCCGCATTCCACCGCCGGGCGGGGCAAAGGGTTTTGGGAAATCATTGTAAAAAATAACCTGAAAATTTTGGTGCTCGGAAAGCGATTCCAAGCTACGAATCAATTCTCGTTTTGCCGCCTGAAACGGTCGGCGGCCGAATTCGTTCATGCTGTCGCTACGATCTATCACATAAACAAAGTCGGTACCCGTCCCCGAAACGCCAAACAAATCGACCGTGATCGGACGCGAATTGCTACTGCCCAACAAGGACCGTCCGGGCATCGGCCCTTGGGCTCCTCGCAAAACATCACCGGTGCCCTCCACTTGGATGCCGGCGGACACCCCCTCGGTCATCTCCGCCAGAACACCCTCCAAATCGATCGGTGGCTGCATCCCACTGGGCAAGGGCGAAGCGGGTTGTTGTCGCGGTTGCGAGTGGTCTTCATTGCCCTCAATCACCTGGGATTTTTCTGCGTCTGCTTGCCGGTCGGCAAACCGTGCACGGTCCGGTAGGCTTGCCACCCTGGCGATCTGGATCGGACGTTCGTCGATGCGTCCTTGGGAGCGAGGCTGGAGCTGCGTCAGGGCAGCCCAGGTGGCCAACAAACAGACATGCAGGACGATCGAAAACAACCAAGCGGGCAACACCTTGCGAGGAATTGGGCAGCCAGGGGTTACCGGAAGCGAATGCGACGGTCGTGATCGTTGCAAAGCCATCAGAGCGAAAAAGGGTTGGCGAGGATCGCGGGCAAAGGAACACAACCGACGCAAATGTCCGTGACGTTACCGATCGGCCAGGAAAGGACCTTGGTGAGCGTCGCTGGGCATCCGCCAGTCGCCTCGCGGCGACAGGCTGACCGTCCCCACCTTGGGACCATCAGGAACGCAACTGCGTTTGAATTGATTGGCAAAGAAACGACGATAAAACGTAGCCAGCGTGCGAGTAATGAATGCCTGATCCCATGGCTCGGAAAACTTTGTGTGCCTCGCTAGAAAAAGAATCTTTTCGGGCGTAAAGCCGTTGCGAACCACATGGTAAAGAAAAAAATCGTGCAGTTCGTAAGGCCCCAGCGACTGCTCGGTCGACTGACGAATTTTGCCACTGGCCGATAGCGGCAGCAACTCGGGAGAAATCGGTGTGTCTACAATCGATTGCAAAACGTGACGAACCTGCCCGGTGAACAGGTGATCGGCGGCGTGCTGAACTAAGAACTGTACAAGCGTTTTCGGAATCGAGGCATTGACATTGTACATCGACATGTGGTCACCATTGTACGTGCTCCAACCCAACGCCTGCTCAGACAGATCCCCGGTCCCCAGCACAAAACCACGGCTCATTAAAACAAAGGTACGCAGGCGAGCCTGAATGTTTTCAAACACCAAATCATTGGCGTCACCGGGGGTTTGACGCAATTGTGCCTGCAACGATTCGACATCGGTTTCCGCATCGATCTTGATCGCGAGGGGCGAATGATCTAACGAACGAAATGCCTGCAAGCAGAGTGGCCGAATATCAATCTGTTCGCTACGCGTGCCCAAGTTTTGCATCAATTGCAACGCATTGTCCTGGGTCCGCTGGCTGGTTCCAAAGCCAGGCATGGTGATCCCGTGAATCCGCTGCCTTGACAAACCCGCCTGGTCGCATGCAAGCGTCGCCACCAGCAAAGCCAGCGTGCTGTCCAGTCCGCCAGAAACGCCGATAAACAGTGGTTGGGCAGACGGCAACTGGGTAAGTCTGCGGGTCAACCCAGCGACCTGAATCTCCAGAATTTCCGCACAGCGTTCGGTTCGAGTCGCGTCGTCCGCAGGGACAAACGGGCGAGGATTAGTCCACCGCGTGGGAACTTCGCTCCGATGGCTCCCCGAGGATGGAACGCTGGTCCGTAATGGCGGGACCGGTACAACGCGAAAAGGGTAAGGCAGGAAGCGTCGCGCGTCGGCAAATGCGCTGATCGTGCGACGATCATGAGCCAACCGCTGCAGATCGACCTGTGCAGTGGCCCAACCGGCACCCTGCCAACCACCGTGACCATCGCCGACGCGGCGAGACTGACTGAGCAACTGTCCATTTTCGGCAATTAAACAGTGCCCGCCAAAAACAACGTCCGTCGTTGATTCCTGAGGTCCACTGCTAGCGTAAACGTATCCCGCCAGACAACGCCCCGACTGACTTGTGATCAACTGCGTCCTCCAGTCAGCTTTACCAATCAACTCATTGCTGGCGGAAAGATTCAACAAGATGTTGGCCCCCGCGATGGATTGAAAACTGCTGGGGGGGACCGGTGTCCAGAAATCTTCACAAATCTCAATGCCCAGCACGGCGTCACCGTGCCGCACCAACAGATCGATACCAAAGGGAACCGCCGTACCGCCTATGCTGACTTCCGCCGGTTCATCGATTCCCCCCGGACGAAACCAACGTCGTTCGTAAAACTCGTGATTGGTGGGCAAGTACTGTTTGGGAACGATCGCCAAAATTTTACCCGCCGCTAGAACAGCGGCTACATTCATCAGCGCAGATTGCACACGCAGCGGTAAACCCACGACCAAAACCGCAGGCAGATCCACCGTTTCCGCCGCCAATACAAACAAAGCCTCCTCCGCCGCATCCAGCAGCGTCTGCTGCCCAAATAAATCGCCGCAACTGTAACCGGTTAACGCTAGCTCCGGAAATAGCAGCAAGTCCACCGGCGATAATCGAGCGAGAACGGCTTGGATATTACGCACATTTTGCTGCGGATCCCCCAGTGCCAGTTCGGGTGCAACTGCGGCGACGGAATACAAACCGAAATCAGAAAGGGATTGCGCTGCAGTCAAGAGACACGTCGGTCCGAACGATAAGCGGGAAAAAATTTGTCAACCCAAACCCGATGTCACGACGCTACCGGCAACTGTGGAACCGACAGCGCGGGCGGGTCGTACTCGCTTGCACCAAAAATGTCGCGATAGAGCAGAAATGATGCGGCGAACTGAATGGGCATAAAGAGCAACGCAGGTAGGTAGCACATCATCGTTGCCAGAAGGCTGATTACCCCGCAAGCAACAACAAACAGCAGGACACCCCACAAATTGGCACGCACCCCTTCCAGGCTAAGCCTCACTGCCTGAACGCCGCCCAGACGCCGATCAGCCACCAACTGATACGCAAATACGAATGGCAAATACACCAACATCAAAAACGGTAACGCCACCAGTACCGAGGCGATGACCGACAGGAATATCACTTCTTCGGGCAGTTCCGCAGCGATGCTGACAAAAATCGCACCAACTATCAATGTGATCAAGATGGCCGTTATAGCTAGCGCGGCAGCCATCAGAATCAGCGTCACGATAAACGAGTCGAGAAAGTGATCGAACCCACGAAACAAGGCACCGAATTCGGTCTTACGCCATCGTTCCAATTGTGCGAAACACAGAAAAATACCAACGAGCATTGGGCCAAGCAGCAGATTCAGCGGCACCGCGGAGCCGACAATCACCCCCACCAAAACAATCAACACCATCAGCCAGTATTGATCGCCCATCAAATCGAACCCGCGCCGCAACAGTTCAAACGTATGAACATCCACGCGACGCACTTCGATTGTCCCGGGAGCGGTGCCATCGCTCGGCACAAATTGGCTCATAACTTCTTGATCTCGCTAAATTGACGCAAGCTGTACGGCAGCCCCACATAGTCTAACACATGACACAATCCACGAAGCGCCACACCAAAACCATCCGGTCCGCTGAATCCACCGAATTGCCCCCCGCCCTTGACGTGTGGTTCCAAATCCAGAAACACCCCGTCAACCCCGCGAGCGGTCATCCGCTGATGCAATTCGGGCATAAATTGCACGAAATCACGCAAAATCGCTTCGTGGCCTGAATCGCCAACGTCGGCAGGCACAAAATTTTTCAACGACGCTTCATCAACGTGCTGGATTCGACCCTGCGGTGAGGGGTCCGCGTAATCCTTGATGTGCAACCAGCCCAAACTGGGTTTCATGGCTAAATACTGCGCGTAGGTCTCATCCGCGGTGAACCCCTGAGTCACAATATTTGCGGCATCAAAAATCGTCAGCATCGCGGGATGCTTGACTCGTTGATGAATCTCCGCCAGCAGGTCGCCTGTCTGTCCGACCAAGTTCGCTTCGACTTCCAGCCCGAACGTCAATCCGTGCGAATCACACATCGCAGCGATCTGCCCCAGTTGGTCGGAAACCTGTTCCAGATGGGTCTTCGGGTCCGTGTCCTTGGGGTGATAAAACGAAAAACCACGGATCAGCTTCGTCCCAAACGCGTTGGCGAGCTCGCAAGCTCGCCGGACCTCGGTGTCCAAATAATCAGCAAAGGGGACATAGCGATTGCTGGTCCCGTCATCAACATCGTGCAGTTTGACCTTGCCGATGGGCGAACCAATCGAACTGACCTGCAGCCCGTATTCCTGTTGCCAGTTAAGAATGTCGCTTATTTCTTGATCGGTTAATTGCATCACGTTTTTGACTCCATTGCCAGCATCAATGAAGCGGATGGAGTAATAGCGTAACCCCAGTGCAGCAAACGCGCAAAATTGTTGGAGCGCCAGTTTGTCGTTAGCCGATTCGTCAGCAAATCCGGTCAGCAATACGGGAGGCGTGGTGTTCATTGTCGCTTGTAAGTCTCCGAAGGAAGGGAGGAAGTGGGGTGATCGGTCGGTACGGTTTGCGGCCCCCTCAGGCACCATGTCCCAGCGGCCCGTTGTCCCAGCGGCCCGTTCAGCCGTCGCAGCTTAGCACGCTAAATTCCATATCAACAGGGTGCAGTGCAACGCACAACGGTTTGAACAAACTAATGAACCGAAAGCTAGTCGGGAACCACAAAAAAAATCGCGTCCGATCGCGAACGCGATTTTGCTGACTTTTGTTCGTCAAATGACTCGGCAAATTTAATCCAAAAATCCTACCAAATCTTGACTCCGGCTGGGTTGTTGCAGTTTTCGAACCGCTTTGGCTTCGATTTGTCGAATTCGCTCTCGGGTCACTTTGAAAATGTGGCCCACCTCCTCCAACGTGTAGCTGTAACCGTCCCCCAGCCCGTAGCGAAGCTTGATGATCTCCCGCTCACGATAAGACAGGCTTTTCAGCACGTTGTTGATCCGATCACGCAACATATCTTGCGCCGCGCCAATTGCCGGGCTTTCGGCGGTTCCATCGGGCAGCAAATCGCCAAACTGACTGTCTTCGCTGTTGCCGACCGGCCGGTCCAAACTGATCGGGTAGCGACTCATTGCCAGCACCCTTCGTGCTTCTTCGATCGTTGTCTCGGCCCGCCGAGCCGTTTCCTCGATCGTCGGTTCACGCCCCAGTTCCTGCAGTAACTGCCGCGCCACGTTGCGGACCCGACTCATCGTTTCCACCATATGAACGGGGATCCGAATCGTTCGGCTCTGATCCGCTACCGCCCGTGTAATCGCCTGGCGGATCCACCACGTCGCATACGTACAAAACTTGAAACCACGACGATATTCAAACTTGTCCACCGCGCGCATCAACCCCGCGTTGCCTTCCTGGATCAAGTCCAAGAAGGAAAGCCCTCGATTGCGATATTTCTTTGCAATCGAAACCACCAACCGCAAATTACCTTCGCTCAACTCCCGCTTTGCCTGCTGGTACTCACTGTAGACCCGCTTTAACAAAGTCACGCGATTGTCCAAAGACGTCGGAGTTTCCTGGCAAGCCGTCAAAATCTGTCGCCGCTCTTTGAGGTAGCGTTCTCGTTGTTCTCGCAACTGCTTCGTCTTGCCTCGTGATTCGCTAACCAGCAAATCCAGCTCTTTCAAGCGATTATTGAATTTCTCCAACAAGCCAATGCGGCTTTCAATCCGCTGCGTCCGCAACCCTAATTCCTCGACCAACCGTACCGCGCGACGACGCCGGTGCGCCAAGGATCGCCAAGCTTCTTGACGCCGTCGCGACGAAGTGGATTTACTGAGCGCGATTCGCCAATCATGACAATTCCGTCGCAGCAGCACCGACAAGGTTTTCAAGTTGTGCGGCAAACGCCCAAGGATCTGGTCTTTCTCCAACCGATCGGTCACGGACACCTGAACCGTCCGGTCAAATGGCAACTCACCGTGATGGACGCGTTTCAAAGTTTTGTAGGCTTCCACCAGCACATAATGATTTTCCAGTAATTTCGCACGAAAGCGACGTCGAGTCTCTTCGATACGCTTGGCCAGCAAGATTTCCTCTCGGCGAGTTAACAGCGGGATTTCGCCCATCTGCGTCAGGTACATCCGTACCGGGTCATCCGACCACGAATCGAGGTCGTCCGTCGCCATCAATTCATCTGGACTGTCTAATTGGATTTCCCCATCGACAGCTTGCACAGCGGACAACGCAGGATTCTCATCGTCGCTGTCATCGAGCGGGATCTTGCTAAAACTACCGACAACATCAACCGATGCTGGTACGTCATCATCAAAATCGTCCAGAATGTTTTGATACAAGGGCTGACTCCTTACCTAAAAATAATGATTGCCTGGGGGTTGCCGTAGATTCACAACGTGGCGAATAACGGACTGGCTAGTCGTCGGCCACGGCAGCAATGAATTCTACCACTCTGATAAACTGAAATCGAACGCAGGCAAGCAAATGGAAGGACTTTACACCTGAAGGATTTGCAAGGCCCCCCCAAAGTTGACTTGGCTTCACCAAACCAAATAACCCTATCGGGAATGAACCCTCCACGCACTGGACAGCGTACCGACCATCGTGCATGATCAATCCAACTACCAACGATCGCAGCCACCCAATCCTGACGGGACGACGGGAAATGACGACTGGTGATGAATGTCTCCTCTTGCTTCGCCCGGTTTTCACCTTGCTGCGGAACCCCAAATGAGTCCATGCCTCATGCATACTCACATTTGCGAACAAACCAATTCGCTGTTGACCAAGACCCCTAAAAAGGGGATCGAGGAGATTGTTTTAGCGGTTGTTCCGTATGTTAATCATAGTCGACAACGACCGTCGGTCTAGTCTGCGAATGAAAAGTTCCCCGTGTTCTGGATCGGTTTAGGCATGCATCTTTTACCCTGTGATTCATGTGGTCATTTAATCCCAGTTTCGCCTGGTCAAGCGGGGGACAAGGTAGCATGTCCCGCGTGTGGCGAAATCGTCGACGTCCCTCTGCTGGGTCATTTACGATCGCTTCCCTTGACAAACCAGGAGATTTCCCAGCAGCAAGCCCCGCCGGAGTGGTCCCTGGGGGCACGGATGTTCTTTGGTGCCTCCGGACTATTGACGCTCCTGGCGGTCATTTTTGCGACGTTTGCCCTGGTCGTTTCCGTTGCCATCAAAGTGGAATACGACCTAGAGCGACACTTGGCCTACGAGGAGGAATACATCATGCAAAGCTCACCAGCGGAACTGGTCCAGCGCTGGGACACATTGACGCAACAGCCCATGATCATCAGGCTGCCTTTTCAATATCAGGTGGACGCCGACCGCAAGGCCGGGTGGCGACGCCGGGCGGTGATTGGCTACGGCATCGCGGCGGCCGGATTGCTGACCGCGATCGCCACCACCAGGCTGGGCCGCAAACGCTGATCCAAGCCGCAACGCGAGGCGAGGGTTTACGAGTGAAGGGTTGACTTCTGAACAACGCAGACATTGTCGTAATTGGGGCAGGCGCCGCCGGTTTGGTAGCGGCCGCGCGAGCTGCCCAAGCCGGGGCAGGCCGCGTCGTGTTGTTGGAGAAGAACAACAAGACCGGAACAAAAATCTTGATGTCCGGCGGCACGCGATGCAACTTGACTCACGATGGTGACAGCGAAACGATCATGACGGCGTTCGGCAAGTCAGGGCTGTTTCTCCGTCAGGCCTTGCAGCAGTTATCTCCCGCGGCAACGGTCCGGATGTTCAACCGGTTAGGGTTGGCAACCAAGGTCGAAGCGACCGGAAAAGTCTTTCCGCAAAATGACCGGGCGGTTGAAGTACGCGATTGTTTGTTGGCGGATGCCCTTCGGTGGGGCGTTCAGATCAAAACCGGAACGGCAGTGCGGAATCTGAAAGTCTCCCCGGAAGGCGGTTTTGACGTGGTGACGGTTGACCAAACCCTGCATGCTGATCGCGTGATCGTCACCTCCGGGGGCAGAAGCTGGCCGAGATGCGGGACGACGGGCGATGGGTATGGTTGGTTGCAATCACTGGGACACAGCATCGGACAAACGCATCCGGCCTTGGTTCCTCTGGTTGGTGGTGCCCCCTGGACGCGAGACCTAAGTGGTTTGACCCTGCCCAATGTCCGTTTATCGGTTGTGCCCAAAATTCTGGCAACCGCAAATCCATTGGCAGCGAAGAAGCTTGGAAAAAACAAACGAACCAACAAACGGAAAATTCAGCCTTTGGCAGCGCGCGAGGGAGGGCTCCTGTTTACTCATTTCGGTTTTTCGGGTCCGGCACCGATGGATGTAAGTCGTCATTTCACGGCAGTCGACGGATTTCAGCGATTTGCACTGGTCGCCGATTTTTTCCCAGAGTGGTCGCAAGCCAAACTGCGGGATTGGTTTGCCACCGCGCGGAACCAACATGGTGGCCAATCGCTGACGTCACTCCTTGCTCAGCACCTCCCCAAACGGTTGGCCGCGGGAATCCTTGCGGCAACCCTTGGTGAACTGGAAAGCGACCGTCCCCTGGCCGAATTGCGGCAAACATTGGTCGAACAATCCGTCTCGGCCATCAAATCGTTGGATTTGGAGGTGCATCAGTCACGTGGGTTTGACAAGGCGGAAGTGACCGCTGGCGGTGTTTGTCTTCGGGAGATCGATCCACGGACGATGCAAAGCCGAATCATTCCGGGACTCTACATTGCCGGAGAGGTGCTGGACCTAGACGGTTGGATCGGGGGTTACAATTTTCAGGCTGCATTTAGCACGGGACATGTCGCTGGCCAAGCTATCGCTCGTCACCGTAGGGAAAAAGGCGGATAGCTTCAGCGACTGCGTCTGCTACCGTCGTTTACCGGGCTTTAACCTAGAAATTGCTGCAAGAACGCCGCCGCTGGTGTATAGTGAGCGTTGCGGTCGACGGTCCCGCAGAGTTGTTCACCATGGTTCGGAAACGCGGAACTTCGCTGCTGCTGAACGCATTGAATTTGGCTGCGGGAATTAGACGAACTGCAATCAAATTCCTCGCGCCCCGGCGGACAATGGACCACCCTGAGAACAGACCTCGCAAAACCGAAAAAAATGAAACCATGTTGGAGAGCCAGAATGACGTCACGGGCATTAACCAGTTTCCTGCTTTGCTTGCTTTCCATTTGGGCGATCGAAGCAAATGCCGATGATTGGCAGAAAAAGAAAGCCGAGCGTCTGAAACCGGTCACGGCGGAGACGGCTCAGAGGATCCAGCAAGCCGCTCCCGAGTCGCCGACCGCCACGCCCAAGAAAGAACGTCGGGTCCTGGTTTTTTATCGCTGCGAGGGGTTCATACACACCTCGATCCCCAGTGGCAATCAAGCGATCGAGTTGATGGGAAAAAAAACGGGCGCTTATCAAACCGATTTGGCGGATAGTTACGACGTTTTCACTCCGGAAAACTTAGCTCGCTATGATGCGATTCTCCTGAACAATACGACACACATGCGATTCCCAACGGTCACGCATCAGAATGCTTTTTTGGATTACATTGCTGGCGGCGGTGGATTGGTGGGTCTGCATGCGGCAAGCGATAATTTCGGACATCACCCCGATTGCCGCGCGATCGTGGGTGGGCAATTTGCAGGTCACCCGTGGAACGCGGGCGGAACCTGGGCATTCCAATTGGACGATCCCGAACATACCTTGAATGCGGCTTTTGAAAGCCAGGGTTTTTGGCACCAAGACGAAATTTACCAGTACGACCCCAAGACGTTTCAGGGGACCGGAGTTTTGCGGATCCTGGTCAGTTTGGACATGAATCAACCGAAGGTATTGAACCAGATCAAAGATGGGCCACGGCCGGTGCCGGTTTCGTGGTTGCGAGAAGCTGGTAATGGACGAGTGTTCTACACGAATTTTGGTCATCGTGAAGAGACGTTTGAACACCCCCGCATCCTGCGACACATTTTAGATGGGGTCCAGTACGCCATGGGGGATTTAAATGCCGACGCAACCCCGACGGCAAAGCTGCCTAAAAAGACTCCCGCTTTGGCACCTGATCAGCCATGAACGACGCAATACGGAACTGGTGATTCCCAGTCCTAGTCAAGGCATGTTAAACTACAGCGCAGCATCCACTTGTGCTGGCCCGCGATCCCGATTGGGGCGTCAGCCGACCGTGGTAACTGGCTTCATCAATGCTCACGAGCAACCTTAAACGTGGTAACGGATGGTGTTCGCTCTCCAGAAAATTTGGATGGTTCGCTGGCTGAGTATCGCCGGTGAGCGTCGATTCGTTCGCAGTTTTCGAACGCTTTCGACCGTTTCTAATGGAATCGCATTGATCACGATTGTGGCTTTGCTGCCCGGCCATTGTATGGCTCAAGCGGACTCGCCCCACGCCGAAACCATCCGCGATTTGGTGGCACAGTTGGGCAGCGATCAATACGTTCGCCGAGAACTGGCCTCCTTGGAATTGGCCAAGTTAGGAGCGGAGGCGGTTCCCGATTTGGTCTCTGCCGTGCAGCGGAGCGATTTGGAACAAACCGAACGCGTGTTGCAATTGCTGCAGCGAATCGCGGCCGGTGAGACACCATTTGATCCACCGGTCGGCTGGGATGCACTGCAGACGTTGGTCAAGAGTGGGCGAACATCGGCATCCTCACGTGCGAAAGCAGCCACCAATGCACTTACGGTGCGGCGTCACGATCAGGCACGCGAACACCTCAGCCGCGCGGGGATTCAAATCGGTTTCAGCAACGTGGTCATGGAATCCTCGTCGATCAACGAGGAAGCTGTCTATGTCAAGGACTGGGACGGCGACACGACCCCCCTGGCGTGGTTTGGTTGGCTGGATCGGTTTCAATACGCAGCTCTGGAGGGGCCGGAGGTTTCGGGAGAACTCTTAGCTGCGGTGGCTCGCATGCCCGACCTACAACACTTGCTGATTACCAACACGCATTTAACGACCAGCGACCTCGCCCCGCTGAGGGAGCTGAATCGTCTGGAGCAATTAGAGATTCGTTACAGCCCTGTCGATGATCGAGCGGTCGATTTTTTCTCGCAGCTACCGCTTCGACAAAAATTGGTTCTAAGTGCCACCAAAATCACGCCTGACGGCGTCAAGAAATTGCGTTCCAAGCTCCCAGCCATCCAGATCGTTTATAAGCGTGGGGGTTTCTTGGGAGTCATCTGCGAACCTTGGGCGGCAGAATGCATCATCTCCAGGGTTACCGTCGGGGGTGCTGCGGAAGCGGCGGGGCTGCAAACCAATGATATTGTGATCCGCATCGGTGAGGCGAAGGTACAACGGTTTTCCGATCTCCAGGAGGCCATCTTCAACTATGCTCCCGGCGACGAGGTTGACGTCACGTACATTCGAGCGGGAAATATCGAAAAAGTGTCTGTGACTCTGGGTAGCCTGGTGACACAACAGCCGTAGGCAAATTTCCTGGGTTCATTTTTCCAAGCCAACCGCGTTTTACGTGACACTGAATTAGAATCTGAGGAGGTGCCACTTATTCCCGCCGCCTGTTTCTACTCGCCGATGACCACGATTCGACTCCTAGCACTCTTGACCTTCGCGTTGGCGACTGCCGACAAGCCGTTGCTGGCGCAATCCGGTGATTCGGTCCCGGTTGTCACGACCCAAGTGATTGAACGGACGGTGACCGCCAAACGGACATACGTTGCCAATTTGTACCCCAACCGGCGTGCGGTTGTCGGCAGTGCGGTTGAAGGACGGGTCGAACAGTTTCCCGCGAAAGCGGGGCTGTCGGTTTCTGTCAGGCAACCGCTGGCGGAACTTCGGACCCGTGCAATGGGCATTCAGCGCGACGGAGCGATCGCGGAACTGCAATTGCGCCAACACGAACTGGAGGAACTGGTCAATGGTTCGTTGCCCGAAGAAATTTTATTGGCCGAAGCCCAGTTTTCTGCCGCGCGAGCCGACTTGCGGTACGCGCAGTCGCGTTTTGAACGTGCCGAGCGGCTGTTCAAAGATTCCGTTGGGTTTTCGCAAGAAGAGTATGAGGCCGCGCAAGCTGCCGCCCAACGTGCCCAGGCAATTTTGCAACAAGCAGAAAATCAGTTACAGCTAATTCGCAACGGTCCGCGTCCCGAGCGGATCAGCCAGGCGAAAGCCAAAGTCGAAGTCCAACGTCAGACGATCGAAAGCATCGAGGATCGGTTGGAAAAGTTCACCGTTCGTGCCCCCTTCAATGGATACGTTGCGCGTGAGTTAACCGAGACCGGGGCTTGGCTGCGTCAGGGTGAATCGGTCGCTGAGGTCGTGGAGATCGATCCGATCAAAGCCATTGTTAACGTTCCCGAATCGAATATTGCAGTCATCCGAGTGGGAATGAAGTGCCCGCTTTCGCTAGAAGCTTATCCCGATCGCACCTTCGCCGGCCAGGTTGCGCTGATCGTCCCTGAGGGGGACTTGCAATCACGTTCCTTTCCCGTTCATATCCAGCTAGAAAACCCCCGGGTCGATGAACGCCACGTCTTATTACCCGGAATGACCGCCCGAGTCTCGTTGCCCACGCGGGAAACGCAAACCGTGCTATTGGTCCCCAAAGACGCCTTGATCCTGGCCGGAGCAAACGCCAGGGTTATAAAAATCAGTGAGGGCAAGGCGTTCCCCGTGAACGTCCGGAAAGGGTCCAGCTATGGCGGCTTGATCGAAGTCCACGGCGAACCAGCGGATCAATTGCAATCGGGTGACGTCATTGTGGTCCGCGGCAATGAACGCTTGCGTCCCAATCAGGCCGTTGTCGTTCGTTCGACGATCGATGCGGACTCCCTGATGGAAGATTCGTTCGCCTACGACAACGACGCATAGCTGAAGGTAAAACGCGTGACCTTTATCGAAGCCTGTGTTGCCAACCCAATCAAGGTCAGTGTCGGAGCCTTGCTGCTGATTTTATTCGGCGTGATTGCCTTGCTGCGAATGCCAATGCAATTAACCCCCGAAGTCCAGATACCCACGCTGACCGTAGAAACCCTCTGGCCGGGTGCCAGCCCCCAGGAGGTCGAGCGCGAAATCACGCAGGAGCAGGAAGACCAACTCAAGAGCGTGGAAGGGTTGACCAAACTTAGCAGCACGTCGGCCGACTCGCGTTCCACGATCATCTTGGAATTCAACATCGGCACCAACATGGAGGAGGCGTTGCTGAAGGTCAACAGTCGCCTGCAACAAGTCCGCGATTATCCGGAGGATGCGAAGCAACCCGTAATTTCGACCAGCAATTCTTCCAACAGTCCGATTGCTTGGTTCATTCTCAGCGCAAGACAATCGACTGCGGCGGAGATTCGCCAATTTGCCGATCAACTTGCGACCGCGGGCGACAACGAACTGGCCGAGCGATTGGAGGCGATCGCGAGGTTAGAAAATCCGGGTTTGCGGTTGCTCCGACTACAGCGATTGGCCGACGATCAACCAGACGTGATCCCGCTGTTGCCACCCCAACTGAACGTCGCCGGGATGCGACGGTTTGCGGAAGATACGATCAAGGCTAGGTTCGAGCGGGTCCGTGGAGTTTCCACCGCCAACGTGTTGGGCGGCCTGGTCGAAGAAATGCAGGTGATCGTCGATCCCGAACGCCTGGCTGCTCGACAGTTAACGATCGACGATATTCGTCGTGTGCTGCGGCAGCAGAATCGAGACACCTCGGGCGGGGATTTCTGGGAGGGCAAACGTAGGTACGTCGTCCGCACCATCAATCAATTTCGTTCTGCCGAACAAATCGGCGATCAAATCTTGGCGACCATCGATGGAACACCGGTTTACATCCGCGATGTTGCCGACGTGCGAATGGGCTTCAAGAAGCCCGATGGAATCGTCCGCCGCTTTGGGGATAACGTGATCGCGGTCAACGCGCTGCGAGAAACCGGAGCAAACGTGCTGGACGTCATGTCGGGATTGCGGACGGCGGTGCAGGAACTCAATGACCAAGCATTGTTCGACCGTGACCTGCAGTTACTGCAGGTTTATGACGAAACCGAATACATCTACGCCGCCGTCGGACTGGTTAACCAAAATATCGTCATCGGCAGTGCATTGACAATGATTGTGCTGATGATGTTTTTGCACATGCAGTTCCGGACACTGGTCACCGTCCCATTGATTGTCGTCACAACGGCGTTGGCTGTGTTTGTCTCCCCCTGGTATTTCCTGCTGACGTTGGCGGTCATTTTGATCGCGGGTTTCTGGTTCGCTCGGGGTGCGATCGTGGTCAGTCTCGCGATCCCAATCAGCGTCATCGGCACGTTCTTAATGATGAACTTGTGGGATCGATCATTGAACGTCATCAGCCTAGCGGGAATGGCATTTGCCGTTGGGATGCTGGTCGACAAT
>SLFV01000088.1 GCA_007124075.1 Roseimaritima sp. | reverse complement strand
CTTGGAACGGCGACGCATCCACAGACCGGTCAGCAGGCAACCAGAAAGCACCCCCAAGCTGGCTGCCAAGAAAACCAGCAGTGCAGTTGAAATACGAATCGTCGTCAGCAGCAGGTTCAGATCGATCGGCTCCAGATTCGAAGCAGCCAACGCAATCAATAAACCGACCATCACGACCAACCAGCCAATTTTAATTTTGTGCAACATGACTTGATTCTAGCTGTTTTCCGCAACCGATTGACCAGAGGTGTCCAGCAGATTGCATAACTTTTTCATCAATCCGAAAGAAAGCAACTTTTGCAATGCTAGCACTTCGCGAATACGATACAAGCGCATCCCCCCTTGTAACTGAGGCAGTAGCAGACCCATGCGTCCAGCAACACAACCGATGCTTTGGGAAGACCCCCCAGCAATCGCCCCACCAGCGGCTTCGCCCCGAACGATTTCTTCGACCACGCTGGCCAAGAAGACAAAGTCACCTCAACAACCCATCCCCCACCAGCAGCCAAAAACCGCTTCACAATCGGCTTTGAGTGTACAACAGCGGTTGCCAGGTCGGGAACCGGAGCCGCAGTGGCGGATTGCGGCACCGATCTCCTGTGGCGTGGAAACATTGGATCGGCTGCTACCGCGAGCTGGTTTGCCGGTAGGCTCGCTGACCGAGTGGGTCAGCGATCAGGGGGGGCAGGCGGCGGGCTGGTTGGCACTGCTGGCAGCACGCCAGGCCTTGCAAACCGCAGGTGGCTGGTTGGTGGTGGTTGATCCCCAACAAACGTTCTTTCCCCCCGCTGCGATCGCGTTAGGTATCGCATCCGAAAAACTCGTTTTGATGCACCCCGAAAATCAGTCCGACCATGTGTGGGCGATCGATCAAGCCTTACGTTGTCAGGCGGTTGCAGCGGTTTACAGCCCCGTTGGACCATGGTTAGATGACCGTGATGCCAGACGCCTGCAATTAGCTGCGGAAACAGGACAGACACTGGGGTTGTTATTGCGACCGGCTGAGGTTTTGCGGCACCCCAGTTTTGCCGACGTGCGCTGGCACATTCGCACACTGGCAACCACCCCCGAGGGAACGGCTGGCGATCCTTTTGCAGGTCGCGCCGTCCAGGTCACTTTGGTACGCTGTCGTGGTGGACATGGCTACCGCACGACACGTTTTAGGATTACGGAACAGGGTGTGATTACTGAAATGGTTGGCAACGATGAAGAAACGAGTAACACCACAAACCGTCAACATCCCCAACGTCACGACACCGTCACCAACATGCGACCTCCGGCACGCACGGCAGCCGAGATGGCTGTGCATCTGGCTGCCCAATTGGCCCGTCCAGCGGTGGTGCATCGAAAACGAGGCACCGCCTGAGGCAATGACGGTCCTGTGGTCGACCGATCCTCGACGTGGACGGATGGTGATTGCGGTTTCAGCCACCGCGATGGCACTGGGGGTTCGCCCCCCCGTACCGCTGGTCGAAGCCCGCAGCCTGCTGCCTCGGCAAACCCAACAAGCCAGTCCGCTCGTGTTTGTCGCGGAGCATCAACCCAATCGCGATCTGACGGCGCTGCGTGCTCTGGCTGACGAACTGGCGCTGACAATCAGTCCGTTGGTTGCACTGGAACCACTAGCGAAGGCGCGTTGGGCAGGACAACTACTGCATCAACCCCAGGCCTGCTTGCTGGATGTGACCGGTATCCCGCAACTGCTGGGAAGCGAAACCGAATTGTTGCGTCAAACGGTGGACTTGCTGAACGCACGGGGACTGGCCAGCCGCATCGCGTTGGCTTCCACCGCGGGGGCGGCTTGGGCCATCGCCCATGCCGCCGACCCATCGACCGCCAACCCATGGAACAATAGGCAAAGACCTGTGCAGCAAACCTATTGCTGGATTGTACCACCAGACCAAACCGTCGCCGCCCTGCAATCGCTGCCACCGACCGCACTGCGATTGCCCGTCGAAACGGCGACAAAGTTGCATCGTCTGGGAATCAACCGCATCGGGGACTTGCTGCAATTGCCTCGCGGTGGACTGGCCAGCCGTCTAGGCACCGAAGTCTTGTGGCGTATCGACCAAGCCCTTGGACAAGTTGCCGAACCGTTGGCGATGCATCAAGCCGATCCAGAAGACAGCGTCACGACCGAGTTGGAGTATCCAACCAGAACGATCGATCTGCTGCAACATCGTGCGGAACAGATGCTGCTGGTACTGACCAACCGTCTGCGTCAACGCCAAAGCGGAGTACTGCGGCTAAGATGTCACCTGGAATTGGTCCAGCAAGCCGGAGCGACAATGACGATCAGTTTCTTCGCCCCCACCACCGACACAGCACACATCGCGGGGTTGCTGCAGCATGCGTTCGAACAGCAAAACCTGACCGCTCCAGTGCACCGGATTATCATTTCCGCAGCCCTAACCACCCCCCTCCGAACCCGGCAATTAGCCCTACTGCCAGAAGAAGACGGAACCGATGCCCCGCAACAACTAGCTCAATTCATTGACCAAGCCAGCGTTCGTTTGGGGCGTCAACGTGTCGCGGGTGTGTCGCTGACCGGTCAACCATTACCCGAACATTCCTACCGTCTCCATCCGCTTGCAGGGCGAATCCCCGGCGCGAACCGCCGCTCACGAACCACAAAACGATCAACGCCCCAGCAACCCGAGTGCTTGGCTCCGCAGGATGGGTCTGCGACTCTGCATCCCTCGGCAGCGCAGGTTCCCTACCATGCGCACGCTCCGCTGCGACGTCCGCTGCAGTTGCTGACGCATCCGCAAATCTTGGAAGTCACCCAAGTCCACCCTGATGGCTGGCCCAGCGAGTTGCGATGGGCCGCCAGTCGCCGACGCCAACGAATCATTCGAGCATGGGGCCCCGAGCGAATCGAAACGGGTTGGTGGCAAGGGGCGGCGGACCGTCGTGATTACTTCCGCTTGGAAACTGCGGCGGGGATTTGGTTGTGGGTGTTTCGATCGCTCAAGACAACGACATGGAAACTGCACGGCTGGTTCGGCTGACGGCCAGAGTGCCAATCGTGTTGGCGGAACGACCGGCCCCGCACAATGCGGCAGTTAGATATCTCGAGGGCCCCCTACGCCACGACGCCTTACGCAAGCCGATCCATAATACGCTGCAATGCGGCAGCCCAACCAACCGGTCCTGGAGCGCTCGCACGGATGCCGGGAGGCTGCGATATTTTCACATGAAAGACGCCGTCTGGATCGGGAATCGCAATCGGAATGTCGACCAAATCCAGCATCGATTGATCGATCGGTGCGTCGCCGATTGCAACCGTCAGTCGTGGTGGTTGCATCTGAGCATCATGTTTCAACAAATGCTGGGCAGCCAGCCCTTTGGTTGTGTGGCCAGCGACGTGCAAAAATCGCCCCCCTCGGGTCAGCGTCAGGTCGGCAGCCTTCAACTGCTGTGTGAATTCAGCCAGCCGTCGCGGTTCATCCTGCCACAATAGCGGTTCGCTGCATTGACGCTGCAGCGCTAAGCTTGCAGAGTCAGCCGATAGCGATGTCTGGGCGACCAGTTCGGCAACGGACATTTGGGCAAAGCTACGAAACAGAAAGCTTTGATGCAGGTCTTTTAGAACACTTAAGATCTGCCGCCGAGACTTCCCCAGCACGATCCCTGCGGCAGCAGCTTGGCCTTCGCTATTTCCTGGCACCACCACACCCCCATTTTCGCACGTCATGGGAAACCGCTCCAGCCCCAGTTCACCACGCATGGGCTGCATCTCAGCCCATGTTTTGCTGGAACACAGTACCATCACTCCACCCATCCGGCACCACCTCCGCAGCGCGGGCAAAGCCGGACGGTAATCGTAATCGGATTTATTTAACAGGCAGCCATCCAAATCGGTAAAACAAATCGGCCGGACTGCTTGCCGTTGCGGATCAGGCATCGATGCTTGCTTGCGACCATTGACCATCAATCAAACGCCACGTCTTTCCTGTTGGATTTTGATCTGCCAACAGCGCGGGCAGGCGTTCTGGACGGACGTTATCGTAACAGGTTAGTTTTGCAAACCGTGAAATCGCGGTTGGCATGCCCACGGCGGTAAATCCAGGATGCCCCGTTGCAGGAAAGGGGCCGCCATGGTTCATCGCGGCACTAACAGCAACACCGGTCGGCATTTTATCATTCAGGAGTCGACCGACCTTGGGCGTTAACTCAAATGCCAGGGTATTGTAGGTCTCCTGGTCACTGCCGTCAGTCGCGGTGTACAGGCAACCCGTCAGACTGCCTTCCAGCGCAGCCAAAATCGCAGCAGCCTCTGCAAATCCCTCCGCCACGACCACTAAGGACGCGTTACCGAAGGCTTCCGTCTGATAGGTTTCAGGATCCGACAGGAACTGCGCGCCACTACACCGCAACAGCGTATTGGAAACCGCGCAACGGTCTTGAATCTTCTCCCCTGACGCAGTCAGAAGTTGGGCTCCCGCCTGTTGCAGGGTCTGCAAACTGTTGGCCAGCGAATTGGCAACCGCCGGCGACAACAGCGTCCCTGGCATGCTGTCCTGGTACCGCTGTTGAATCTGTGAAATAAACGCTTCGCTTTCCTCACAAGCAATCAGCAAAACCAACCCGGGATTGGTACAAAACTGGCCCGTCCCCATCAACGCGCTGGTGACATATTCATCGGCGATCGCATCGCCGCGTTGCTTTAAAGCGTCGGGAGTGATGACCACCGGATTGACACTGGACAGTTCCAAATAAATCGGATTACCCGCCCGATCCGCCGCCGCCTTGAGCGCCAACCCAGCACGGCGACTGCCGGTATAACCCGTCGCGCCACAGCGAGGGTCGGACACCAAACGCTCACCATCGCTATGCCCAGTGCGGTACAGCAACTGGACGGTCGCTGGTGGCAACTCGGTTGCTTTCAAAGCGTGAGTGGCTAGTTCTGCAAAGAGACGCGTGGTGTCGGGATGCGATGAATTGGCCTTCGCGATCACGGGGTTTCCCGCAGCAATGGCCGCCGCAAAATCGCCACCGGCAGCACTGTTGAACGCGAAAGGGAAATTGTTTGGTCCAAACACGCAAACCGGCCCCAACGCTTCGAAACACGACCGAATGCCGGCTTTGGTGTCGATGATCGGCCGCGCCCAATCGCCACTGGCCGCCGCCGTGGCCGCCTGACGCAATTGGTTGGCGGTGCGCGGCAATTCGACATCGGCTAACCGTGGACTGACCGCCAAACCGGTTTCGGCAAACGCGGTTTGCACCAATGCTTCTTTTGCCGCTCCGACTTGATCGGCGAACGCATTGAGAAACTCCACGATCTTCGCAGCGGGCATTCGTCGCAGTTGCTTGGCCGCATCCGCTGCTGCAGTTAGCGCTGCGTCACAGTCCGCCCAACTGCTGACGGGAAAGACCGCAGGCAGCGGTTGCAGATTGTTGGGATTCGTGGCTTGAAATGTGCCGACCGCGTTTGCGGCGCGCCACTGACCGTCGATTAGTACGGGATATATTTCGCTGGACATGGAAGCCATCTGGTCACTTTAGTTACAAGGAAGGTTCACTGCGTTGAACGATTGGATTAGACAGGGTGCCCACACCAGCGACGCTGATGTGCACCACGTCGCCGGGGTGCAGCGTGAACGAATTGTCAGGGACGATCCCCGTGCCGGTCATTAGAAACGCACCACTGGGAAATGTATTTTCGCGACCCAGCCAATGCACAAGATCGGAAAAGCCTCTGGCCATTTCCGCTGCCGAGGTTTGCTGAGCAAACAGAATCGAGTCATGACGTTCGATCGTCAGACTGACCGTGATGTGCTCCGCTGGCGGCAGGTCCGCATACAAACTGATCCACGGCCCCAGCCCCGCGCAGCCGTCGTAACACTTGGCCTGCGGAAGATACAACGGGTTTTCCCCCTCGATATCCCGCGAACTCATGTCGTTTCCGACCGTCAAGCCAACGATCCGCAAATGTTTTGAAATCACCAACGTGATTTCAGGCTCGGGTACATTCCAAGTGGCGTCCCACCGAATCCGCAACGGTTGCAAGTGGCCCCGCACACGACCGGGGGTTGCCTTGAAAAAAATCTCGGGACGCTGGGCGTTGTAAACGCGATCGTAGCACGAAGCGGCTGCCTCGGATTCTTCCATCCGCGCCGTCTG
>SLFV01000459.1 GCA_007124075.1 Roseimaritima sp. | reverse complement strand
CGCTTCGGTTTTTTTGCTAGCGTATCTGGTGATTCCTTGCCACAGTGAAGCCGTTCGTGTTTATAAAAGCTTGGCGGTAGCGTTAGGGTTCATGACCCACTTGGTGATGGATGAGATCTGGTCGATTACGGTGCGGCATGGTCGCATTCGTTTAAAACGTTCGTTTGGCACCGCGTTGAAATTTTCTAACAACGATACTTGGGCCAATATTTCGACTTGGGGGAAACTATTCATCCTGGCTTATTTGGCCTGGACGGATCATGGCGTTTTACAGCGGCACCGGGTCGTGGATGACGATCGCGTGGCCCCGCAATACATTGCCAAAGCGGTCGAGCCTTGGATCGAGAAATTACGTGAATCACGACGGTAGGCGCGCGGCGAACAAAAACATGCCGGGCTGCTTGCCTTGCATAGGGTTAGAATGTTTTTCTGCTGTCAAGCAGTAACGTAACCGGCCCATCGTTTGTGCTGTGAACTTGCATGTCTGCAGCGAATATCCCCGTTTCGACTCCGATCCCCTGCCCTTGCAGTTGCTGACAAAATTCCTGATACAGCGACCGAGCCAACTCGGGTTCCGCAGCGACTGTGAACGCTGGTCGGCGACCTTTTCGGCAATCGCCCAATAGTGTGAATTGGCTGACCACCAGGATCTTTCCGCCAACTTCTAGAATTGACAGATTCATGCGGTCGTCAGCATCGGCAAAGACCCGTAGGTCCGCAACTTTTTTAGACAAATAGACCGCATCCGCGGTTGTGTCACCCTGCCCTACCCCAACAAGAACAAGGAATCCATGTCCGATGACTCCGACCGTCGCTCCAGAAACCTCCACCGATGCTTGGCGAACGCGTTGCACAACAAGTCTCATAAACATCAGCTCCTAATCGAACAAGTGGGTAGAACACCGCAGCTTCTGCTGAGGGCGGGTCTCTGGGACGCGGTGAACGCATATAATCGGTGCTATCCACAATCGTTATCTCAACATTGGTGTCAACGAATCAATGCCGTTTTTGTTTGCTTGTCCGCACTGTCAATCGCAGACCCTGGTCGAAAATGAATACAGCGGGCTGTCAGGCGACTGTGCCAGTTGTGGTCAATCGATCACCATCCCTGACTTTGCCGCGTACGGACCACCGGAGCTGCAGGAATCGCCGGGGACGCGCTCACCGAATTGGCTTCGCTGGGGTGCTGCCGCCGTGCTGGTGGTTGTTGCGGGAGGCAGCATTGTATTCGCTGTCGCAAGGATCGGCGGCACCACGCTTGCTCAAGTCCAACTAAATCGGATGCGTCAACGAGATGCCGATAATTTGTCGGCAATTGCAAAGGCCTTCAACGCCTACGCGGCCGACCACGGTGTCTATCCACCGTCCATGGTTGCCGATGACCAGGGTCGTCCGCTGCATTCATGGCGCGTCCTGATTTTGCCTTATCTGGGTTACCCCGATCTGTACAACCAGTACGACTTCGACCAGCCATGGGATGTTAATGCGGATGCAATTTACACGATACCTCGAGAATATCAGGGCCTAGGTGGTGTGGGGTTCACCTTTGACGCCCATTACTACCTTGTCGTTGGACCAGGAACCTTATTTCCTACCTCCACGTCATCGCTAGGTCCCAGGCAGATTGACGACGGGGCCAATAAAACGGTTTTGCTGGTGGAGTCGCGACAGGGCAATGCCGTAACGGCGAATTGGATGGAGCCTGTCGACTTGGATATCCGTGGCATGCAATTGACGATCGGTGGGGGCACGGGAACGGAGATTGGTGGCGGTTACGAAGATGGAGCGATGATTGCGACGGCCGATGGCCGCAGTCATTTTTTGAGATCCAATGCGTCGCCGCAAGAAATATCCGCGCTGCTGAGTCCCGCCGGTGGCGAACCGTTGCCCGATGATATCTTGGACTAGCTGCCGATCGAAAAACGAAATCCGTCAGTTATGGAGCACTCTTCGGTCTAGAAGGAACGTGGTCTGACCATCCCCTGGACCCGACCCGGCAAGCCTTGAATTCGGAGGAACCCTTCGGCGTCGTCTTGATTGTACGAGCCCCCCCCTTCCATGGTCGCAATTTCATCTACATACAAGCTGTTGGGGCTGCTGCGTTTGGCGACAATAATGTTGCCTTTGTACAGTTGCAGCGTGACTTCTCCAGTGACCGGCTGTTGAGCTTGATTGATAAACGCCATCAGTGCATCCAGTTTGGGCGTGTACCAGAATCCGTAGTAGACCAATTCGGCGACTTCGGGTGCCAGTCGGTCACGCAAATGCAGCAAGTCACGATCCAAGGTTAATTGCTCCACATACATCCGCGCGTCGTACAGGATCGTCATCCCCGGTGACTCGTAGACCCCTCGGCTCTTCATGCCGACGAACCGATTCTCCACCATGTCGATCCGCCCCACGCCGTTGCGTCCTCCGATCGCATTTAGCTGCTGGACCATTTCCAGCGCCGAAACCGATTGTCCATTCAGCGACGTGGGAATCCCGGCTTCGAACCCGATAGTCACCTCTTCGGCCTGGTCGGGCGCTTGTTGGGGGCTGACCCCCATTCCAAAGTCAACCAGGGTAACCCCGTTGACTTGCAGGTCTTCCAGTTCCCCTGCCTCGTAGCTGATGTGCAGTACATTCTCATCGCTACTGTAAGGTTTGGCAGTGGAAGCTTTGACGGGAATGTTTTTGGCTTCGCAATACGCAATCAATTCCGTACGACCGGGAAAGGTGTCTCGAAAAGATTTAATTCGCCAGGGAGCGATCATTTCGATGTTCGGATCCAGCGCTTCGGCGGCCAGCTGGAAACGACACTGATCGTTCCCCTTCCCGGTCGCCCCGTGTGCGTAGGCGGTCGCTCCCACCTCCTTGGCGACCTGCAAGCAGACCTTGCTAATCAAAGGACGCGCGATCGACGTCCCCAGCAGATAAATGCTCTCGTACTTGGCTTGCCAGGACAGAACAGGAAATGCGAAATCGCGGCACAGGTCCTCACGGACATCAACGATCCTTGCCGAAGCCGCCCCACACCGGCGAGCCTTTTCCATGGTTGCCGCACGATCTTCGCATGGTTGTCCCAGGTCAACGTACACCGCATGCACCGCATAACCTTGGTCTTGTAACCAACCCAAAATCACCGAGGTGTCCAGTCCACCCGAATACGCTAACACACAACTTTTACTCATCCGAACCGGCTCCTCGGTATCGACCAATGCAAAAAGAACGTGGAAGAAACACGTACGTAATATTTTCCATTGTGTCTTGAAGTCGTACCCTCTGGCAAGTCGCCTGCAAATCGTAGAATGGCCGCTCGTGAAGAACGTCAATGACTGGCTGTTCCATGACCAATGGCCTTGTGAGATCAATTGGAAACTGCCCTGCCCTACCCTACCTTGGCGAACTATGACCCAACATACATCTAGCTGGCGAGCTCTTTTTGACGCGGTCGCATCCGGAAACCTGTCCCCTGCCGATGCGGCCGAGCAAGCTGCGGCCTTTGAAATGGTCAGTATCTCTGGAGCGACCGTCGACTTGGGGCGACAACAGCGCTGTGGGTTTGCGGAAGTCATCTACGGTGAAGGCAAAAGTCCGGAGCTGATCATCGCGATTGCGACCAAATTGTTACAACGCGAGAATGAAGTTCTGGTGACACGCTGTGCTGCCGATGCGGCGGAGCAGTTACGCGGGAAATTTAGTGGATTTCGATACCACCCCGACGCACGCACCGTGCGGTTAAGCCTGTCCACCATCCCTGATAATCCGCCTGACGCGGTAGGAAAGGTAGCGGTCGTCGGGGCGGGAAGCACCGATCGTCCGGTCGTGTACGAGGCGGTGGAAACGCTCCGTTGGATGCGGTTGGATGTTATGATCCACGAGGACTTGGGGGTTGCGGGGCCGCAACGGTTGCTTGCCGCAGTCCCTTCGCTACGAGTGGCTGATGTCGTGGTCGTGGTGGCTGGTATGGAGGGGGCTTTGCCCAGCGTGGTCGCGGGACATGTCGCTGCACCTGTTATCGCGGTACCAACCAGCGTGGGTTACGGTGCCTCAATGCAAGGCCTGACAGCGATGTTGGGAATGTTGGTCAGTTGTGCGGCCAACGTTGCGGTTGTCAATATTGATGCGGGATTCAAAGGGGGATATCTAGCAGGTTTAATTGCGAAGCGAATCGCCGAAGCGCAAGCAAGCTCGCCGACGCTGTGAAACGCGTTGCATTTACGGCGAAGCCTGATTCGCACAATTCCCCCCCTTTCCCCTGCCCTCCTGGAAAAATGCCTTGTCTGCCATACTGAGGTTTTCTTGTCCACTATCGACTGAGCGAAGGTCGTGACCGCGCTAGTTGCAAACCTTGACGAAACCGAATTTCATTCCCTCGGCGGTGCCATCAGTATCGGGAATTTCGATGGTGTCCATCGGGGGCATGCGCGGTTGGTACGAAGGCTGTGTCGGTTGGCCAAGGAAGTGGGAGGACCCGCGATCGCGATCACCTTTGACCCGCATCCAGCCACGGTGCTGCGTCCTAATTCACCCCTGCCACGTTTGACGACACTGACGCGTCGTGCGGAGTTGCTGCGTGGTTTGGGGGTCGATCAGGTGTTGGTTTGCCGGGTCAGCGAGGAGTTTCTTAAGTTGAGCGCGACGGAATTTTTTCAGCGAATCATTGTTCAGCAGCTACAAACGCGCGGCATCGTCGAAGGGCCTAACTTTTTCTTTGGGCGTAATCGCGAGGGGGACACGCGGCTGCTTGCCCAAATGTGCCAACGTGCGGGCATCCCCTTGGAGATCGTACCTGCGGAATCGAGCGAGGGGGCGATGATCAGCAGTTCGCGAATTCGACAATTGCTTGTTTCCGGGCAAGTTCAGCAGGCAAACTTGTTGTTTACCGAACCTTACCAAATCAGCGGCACTGTCGTTCACGGCCAGCATCGTGGACGGCAGCTTGGTTTTCCTACGGCAAATCTGAACGCTATCCAAAGCCTACTGCCGGGGCCTGGGGTCTACGCAACGCGAGTCTGGATCGACGCACTTCCCTACCCTGCCGCGACGCATTTAGGCGCAAACCCGACTTTTGCCGAATCCGATGCCAAAGTTGAAGTCCACGTTTTGCATGACTGCGGCGACCTGTATGGGCAGTGTCTGCGTGTTGACTTTATCCAGCGAGTGCGAGACATTGCAGCGTTTGCCTCGGTTACGGAGCTGCGGCGGCAATTGCAATGCGATGTTCAGCAGGTTGCTGGACTGTTTTCCAGAGTCAAAGACTAGACCTTAAACACGAAGCGGCCATCATGACGATCCAGTGGAAAGAATTTGTCGACCAAATCCGGCGATACGATAGCTTCATATTGACCAGTCATATTCGCCCGGATTGTGATGCACTGGGCAGCGAATTAGCGATGGCGGAAATTCTGCGGACGTTAGGGAAAAATGTCACAATCGTCAACGCACATCGCACCCCCCCCGCTCTGCAGTTTTTGGATCCCGCTAGCAGGATTGAAATTCTTGGCGAAACGATTGCGGCAGAGGAGCTAGCGGCGGACTGCATCATGATTTTGGATACCAGTGCTTGGCAACAGCTGGGAGACATGGCTGACGTGATCCAACGCAGTCGGGCTGACAAGGTGGTGTTGGATCACCACGTTGGCGAAGATGATTTGGGGGCGACGATGTACAAGGACTATCAGAGCGAAGCTACGGGCTCCCTGGTCATTCAGGCTGCCGATGCCTGCGGCGTTCCGATCAACCGGACAATCGCGGTTCCCGCGTTCGCGGCGATCGCGACCGACACCGGTTGGTTTCGTTTCACCAGCGTCAGTTCTGACACGTATCGCACCATTGCGCGATTGATCGACGCTGGCGTGGTGCCTGCGGAGGTTTACGGCGATTTGTACGAACGTGAAACCTTGGGGCGTGTTCGTTTGCGGGGGCGAATATTGTCGCGAACGACCGCGGAACTTGGTGGTATGCTGATGTACACCTATGTCGTCAAGTCCGACTTCGAGGAGACGGGGGCTCTGCCTAGCGATACCGAGGATGCGATCAATCTGACTTTGGCAATCGATCAAACAAAGTTCGCCGTGATTTTTGTGGAACAACTGACAGGTGGTTTCAAGCTTAGTTTTCGAAGCCGCTGCGCATTGGATTGCAACCAGATT
>SLFV01000090.1 GCA_007124075.1 Roseimaritima sp. | reverse complement strand
GGAAATTTGGATACGATGTCCGCAAGCCCTTTCGAACTTTTTCGTCGCAACTTAAAGCCGCTGATGATTGCGCTGATGATCTTGGCCATGATTTCCTTTGTGGTCTTGCCTGCGGTGGACAGTTGGATGCGAACCGCCGGGCCCGGCCCGGGGGGCCGGAGCGGCACTGTGGCTTCCTACAAGGGTGGCGATTTTCAACTGGAGCGTGTCGACCGGTTTACTCGCAACCACTACAACACGGTGCAGTTCCTGCTGGCGTTGGCCGAGCGGACGATTGAACTGGGGGGAATGCCCGCCGTTCCTGGATTCGACTACGACACGCAACAGAATCAGGTAACAAGCCTCGGCATTAACAGCCAACCGTCTAAAGAAACCAGTGTGACGGCAATGGTCTATGCCAATCGTGCTCGTGAAATGGGCCTGGACCTTCAGCATTCCGCAATCGACGTTTGGCTGCGTCAGTTCAGTGACGAAAAACTGTCCGAGGATGAGATACTCCTGGTTCTGCGTCGTTCTACCGAGCGGCAGTTGGGACAGCACGACATGCGGGAACAACTTCGCACGCACTTGCTGGCCAACGTTGTTCAGCAGACAACCATTTCTGGATTGATCGGTTCGGACCGTGATACGGTTCCTCCAGCACAAAAATTTGATCTCTTTCTGCGGCTCAATCGGCGTGCCAAAGTTGTGGCGTTTCCGGTCCTGGTCGACGACTATCTGGCGAAAGTCGGGGGGAAACCGACGGAAAAAGAAATCAAAGAGACTTACGAAGCCGGGAAGGATAAATACGTGGACGAAGACCCGGATGTGCCGGGATTTCGTCAGCGTCAGTCGGCGACCTTCGAAGTGGTCTGGGGGAATTTTACCAACGTGACCGAGCGTCTGGCGGCGGAAATCCCGGAAGATCAGCTAAAAGCCGAGTACGATCGTCAGGTTGCCGATGGCGCGTTCGTGATCGAAGAAGAGGAAGAGACTGCCCAGGAAGAGACTGCCGAAAATGGCCAAGCGGAAGGCAGCGTCAAGGACGGGAATGATGACGTCAAAGCGGAGCAGCCCGAGCAGCCAGCCTCTGAGGGTCAGGAACCGCCGATGACCGAACAACCGTCGGAGTCAGCAGAACCGAAAGCGAACGACCCAGAGAAAGATGCGAACAATGAGGTAGGGGCCGACGAGGTAGGGGCCGACGACAGCAGCCAACCTGAGTCGTCTTCTGATGCTGCCCCGCAAGCGGAGCAGCCGCCAGCCGACGATGGTGCCGGCAATAACGATTCCGCTCACCGTTTCTCCAGTTCCACAGTTCGTTTGGTAGCCTTCCAAGAAGCGGCTGCGGAACCGACCGGCGACGATGGGGATTCTGCATCCCAGCCCGCCTCGGATGCCAGTGAAGCCGAAGTGCCCGACTCCGGATCGCCCGATGCTGACGCTGACGCGTCCGATGTGGAGACACCCGCCCAGGACAATGACGCGACGGCGGACGACCAGCCCAGCACGACCGATGCCGATGCTCCGATGCAGCAGGAACCGGCAGACCCGGCCGATGCGGAAGCGGCCGCGCAGCCAGCCCCGGCGGTTCGTCCGTTCGAAGAGGTTCGACAGCAGATTGCTGAACAGTTGGCAACACCACAGGCGTTTACGAAGGTGCGCGAGGGGATCGAGCAGATCGGGCAGGTCATGAAACGCTACTCGAATGATAAAGCAATCTACGACTTTTCCGTCGAAGACGGCACGGTCACCGAAGACCCACCTGAACGTCCCAATCTGCGGGAACTGGCGGAGCGATTGGGGTTGGAGTACGAGGAGATCGGGCCACATGATATTGTTTCGATTCAGGAAACCGCCGTTGGAGGCTCAATGCAATTGTCTGGTCAATTCCAGGCGGGCGCGTCGTTTCCCCAGTTGATGTTTGGCACAGCGGAACCGGACTTCTCGCCCGTTGAAACGATGGATTTCCGCAGCGGTTCGTCATTTGTCTCGTGGCGCACCGAGCAAACGCCCGATCGTGTTCCGCCACTGGTGGAAGTTGAAGAGGAGGTCGTTGCGGCGATTCAAAATCTCAAGGCCCGCGCATTAGCTCGGGCGGCCGCGGAGGACTTGGCCGATAAGGCGAACAAGAGCCCGGAAACGCCGTTAGCCGATTTGGTACCCGAAGATCGTCGCGAATTCGTCTTTACCGAATTGGGCGAATTTCCCTGGATGCTTTGGCTGGGCCCGGGGCGCATGCCGATGGTCTGGAACCTGGAACAGCTTAATCGGGCTGGTGAAGACTTCATGCGTGTCGTTTTCACTCAACCACTGGGCCAGCACGGCGTGGCCGCAAACGAAACCAGAACGGTTTACTATGTTGTCCAGACAGTGGAGCGGACTCCGGAGGTCGAGCAACTGCAGAAGCAGTTCATGCAGGCTTCCGAACGCGGGTCGGTTCGGGACATGGTGACCAGCCAAACGATTGAACTGAATCAAGCCTACCAGCGTGCATTCGTTGATCAATTGGGTTTGAAGTTCAATGAGGATGACCAGGAATAACGGTTAATCGTTGAGCGCGACACAATTTCTGAAGAACTTCCTAAGCCACCCAACGCAAGTTGGTGCTGTGCTGCCGTCGTCTAAATTTCTGGCCGCGGAGATGGTGGCCTGGATTCCTTGGGATCAGGTTCAAGCGGCCATCGAATATGGACCCGGTACCGGGGTTTTCACCCAAGCGATTAAGCAGGTCTTGCCCGGTCAGTCGACGTTTTTTGCTATTGAACGTTCACCGGAACTTGCGGCTTTGGTGCGTCAGCGCTGCCCGTCGGTGACGGTTTATGAAGACACTGTGGAAAATGTCGTTGCCTGCTGCCAACTTTCACGAGTGCAACAAGTTGATGCGATTGTCTGTGGCTTGCCTTGGGCGTCGTTCCCGGAAACCCTGCAAGACCGCTGCCTGGATGCAATGATGCAGGTCTTGCGTCCTGGAGGCCGGTTTGTCAGTTTCGCCTACTGGCAGGGACTGGCGCTACCAGCGGCCTGGCGTTTCCGCAGAAAACTAGACGATTATTTCCAACAGGTTGAACGCAGTCCAACGGTTTGGCGAAACGTTCCGCCTGCGTTTGTCTATCGTTGCGTCCGCTAAGACGTTGGGATCGCCCCTCACTCACAGTTGTGGTCTGCGCGACGCCTTCCGCCTCGTTTACGGCTTCCTAGCCAGTTGCTCGGATTCCGCAAAGGGGTTGACCTGGACCTGGCCAAATTCAAACGGGACATCCTGGCGGACCAAGTGGCCTGACGCTCCGTTGGCAGAGGTTGCGCAAGCACTGCAGTGTGGGGTGGCGATCGGATGAGCTTCAAACTGCGACGCCTGACGACCCCGATAGTTAGGGGCAGCGCTGACCAACGGTGGTGCCGCAAACGGACTCATTCCATACGGCCGGGCGTGCCTGGAAGAGTAGTAGACCGGCGGATGAACGGAAAAATAGGGAGGGGTCCGCACGGAGGAACTGGGCGGAAAGGTGTAGGGATTGAAGAATCCCAACCCACCTTGAGCGAATGCGGGATGCTGTGCGTATGCGGAAGTGTCGCCGGTTAAAACAAGGCCCATGGCGAAGCAGCCTAACAAAATAAAGGCTCTCATGATTGTGGTTCTCGGTCAAAGGTCACTCGGAAACGATAGCCAGCAACTGAACAACGAAAACCATAAACAGGGCGTTGTCAAATCACTGATAACGATTTTTACGCTAGTCGCGAGCGTTCCCAAGTGCAATCTGCATGATCGGAAATTGTTGCCGGGAAACGATGCCTTGCGACCGGTTGTAACGCTTACCCCGTTTTGGGCAGGAGGTGTCCGCGTCTGGTCATTCATGCACCCTTCATTGTTAAGTTTTGATGAAAATGCACCGTGGATTTTCGATATTCACCGATCAACAGGCTGCGAAACACGTGATTCTCAGCGATTTGAGCGATCGTGTGGAAAGAACGTCTCTACGGCGTGGTGGTTGCGACAGGACGTGTGGCTCGTAAAATTCGCGTCAGCACAAGCAGAAGGACGTGGGCGGCGTATTTTCATCTTCCGCTCGCCTAATCACCCGCAGATCAAGTTCCGCGGAAACGGTAGCGGACACTTGTTTTTTGGCCGACCTTTAGCGGAAGCAACAGGATGAAGTCTTCTCGCGTTAGCGGAATGACCCCTTGAATTTTGCGACTCTTTTCGAATTAATTCTCGGACTCGTTGGCGGTCTGGGTATCTTTTTGCTGGGCATGAAAAACATGTCCGAGGGGATGCAGGCAGTCGCTGGCAGTCGATTGCGACGAATGATCGCGGCCGTCACTAATAATCGATATTTCGCCGCCTGCGTTGGGGCGTTGGTCACCTGTCTGGTCCAGTCCAGTTCGATCACCACCGTGATGGTGGTCGGGTTTGTCAACAGTGGTGTGATGCTGCTGTCACAGGCGATCGGTGTGATCATGGGGGCCAACATCGGTACGACGATCACCGGTTGGATCTTGGTTCTGAACATTGGACGCTTCGGCCTGCCGATCTTCGGGGCGGCTGCGCTGCTGTATCTATTTTCGCGCAATGACCGTGTGCGTTACGTCGCCCTGGCACTGATGGGCATGGGGATGGTTTTCTTTGGACTGGAAACCATGAAGGATGCCTGTGCCGTTATTAAGCAGATGCCGAAATTTGACGCTTGGTTCCAAGCCTTTTCCGCGGACACCTACGTCGGCGTCCTGAAATGTGCTTTGGTCGGATGCATTATGACCACGCTGGTCCAGTCCTCGTCGGCAACCCTTGGCATCACAATTTCCTTGGCATCGCAAGGAGTTATCAGCTTCGAAACCGCCGCTGCCTTGGTGCTGGGTGAAAACATCGGAACCACAATTACCGCGCTGTTGGCCTCGTTGGGAGCGACCACGGCGGCCAGGCGAGCGGCGTATTTCCACGCCATCTTTAATGTCGCGGGAGTGCTTTGGATCACCGCGATTTTTCAGTGGTACATCACCGCGATTCAGTGGGGGTTGGGGGGGGACATCGCGGAAAAGGTAATCGTTGACGGAAACGAATTTTATCCCAAGGTCACGGCGGGGATCGCGGCAACCCATTCCGTTTTTAATATCGCTAATACCGCGGTGTTTTTACCTTTTCTGGGCGTTTTCGTAAGACTACTGCATTGGTTGGTACCGGAACGAGCGGGAGACGAAAAGCAGGATTTCAGCGCCCTGGACATTCGTCTGCTCGACTCCCCACAGCTTGCAATTGAACAATCACGGTTAGCAATCACTCGAATGGCAGAAGGTTGTTCGGAGATGTTGGTTTGGTTTGATCAAGCGCTGAACCAGGAAACGCTTGACAAACAGCTTTCGCAGCGGATTCGTAATCGCGAGCAGGAACTGGATGCAATGCAGGACGATGTCACCCGATTCGTGACAGGTCTACTGGCCGGCAACATCTCGCGGCAGGTTGCGGACGAGGCGCGGCGAACGATTCGGATGGCGGACGAATATGAATCTGTTAGCGATTACGTTGCTGATCTTGAAAAGTTTGACCGTAAGCTGCGGCGTGACGGATTTGCGTTTACGGCGGAACAGAAGAGGGATTTAAACGAGTTGAATCAACGATCACGCGAATATCTGTCGCGGATTAATACCGTGCGTTTGAATCGAGACCGCAATCAACTGATCGAATCACATACGATCAACCGACAACTGCGAGACCGGATCAAGCAGATTCGTCAACAACACCTAGAAGACCTCTCTGAAGGGAAAATCGCTCCGATGGTCAATGTTGCGTTTCTCGCATCGCTAAACGCATACGCTCGAGTCCGCGGGCATGTGCGGAATATCGTCGACGCGTGCAGCGAAGGTCCGCCCCGGAAGGATACCCAGAGGGAAACGGCGCAGTAGACCCCGCGCGGCAGGATTTAGTCTGGAAGGCCCGCGGCGACCTGCGGGACAGCGAACGCCGGGAGAAAACAGGACATCAGCGAGGCCAGCGTCATCTTCAGGGATCCCTGCAGGGCGATTCGTAATAAGTAGCTGATATCGTTATAGTGTTCTGGAATCGGTCTCGGTTCAGCACGCCGGAACTGGTCCGCAGTGTCACCGAACCGTCAATCCTTGACCCAAGGGCAGCGACAGGAATCTTTCGCAGCAGGGCCTTGCGGCTCTGCCAGGCGAGGGAGCGAAAGCGGCGCACTGGGTCGTTCTTGCACAAACGATGATTCGGTAAATCTTTCAATCGATCATAAACACGATACACCAAGGCCCACCATGTCTTCAGCAGATCGCTCGCCAACTGAATCGGCCAACGCTCCCGACCGCGTTGAATTTGCGGGGTGGAACCTCCAGCATTCCTACGCACGCCTGCCAGCTTGCATGTTTCAGCAGGTTGGCCCGGAACCGGTGAAGCAACCAGAAGTGGTCCTGGTCAACGACCGTTTGGCCGATGAATTGGGTATGGATTTCCATGGGATTGAATCTTCGCAGCTTGCAGCTTGGTTTTCTGGAAATGACCTTCCTCCGGGAGCCTCTCCCATCGCACAGGCGTACGCAGGGCATCAGTATGGTCACTTCACGATGCTGGGTGATGGACGGGCAGTGCTGCTGGGTGAACAGGTAGGCCCCATGCAGCAGGTCTGGGATGTTCAGTTGAAAGGTTCGGGCCCGACGGCTTTCTCCCGACGTGGGGACGGACGCGCCGCCTTGGGGCCGATGTTGCGGGAGTATATCATCAGCGAGGCGATGGAAGCCCTTGGCATCCCAACGACACGGAGCCTTGCGGTGGTGGCCACGGGGGAACCGGTTTATCGTGAGACGATTTTGCCGGGTGCGATCCTGGTCCGAGTCGCCAGCAGCCACATCCGGGTCGGAACGTTTGAATACGCGGTCCGGCGGGACGTGGACGCTTTGACTCAGTTAGCCGAATACACCATCCAGCGTCATTTTCCATCAATCCCCGCGGGCGATGATCGCTTTTTACGGCTGCTGCAAGCCGTCCTGCAACAACAAACTGCCTTGGTAGCGGCCTGGATGCATGTCGGATTTCTACACGGCGTGCTAAACACGGATAACGTTTCGATCGCGGGCGAGACCATTGATTACGGGCCATGTGCGTTTATGAATGCTTACGACCCGGCCACGGTCTTTAGTTCGATCGATCATGGTGGCAGGTACGCCTTTGGCAACCAACCGGCGATCATGCAGTGGAATCTGATGCGTTTTGCCGAAACGTTATTGCCGCTGATTGCTGACGGGGCCGATGAAGCGGTCAAACAGGCGGGCGAGGTCTTGGAGACGTTTCCCGCACAGGTACAGCAGGCCTGGAAGGCTGGGATGCAGGCGAAGCTAGGGCTGCCAGTCCTCGATGTGGCTGACGAACCATCGCAGGCATTGATCGACGACCTTTTGCAGTGGATGCAAGCCAATGACGCGGATTACACGAATACCTTTCGCGATTTATCCGAGCCCCACGGTTTGACCGACGCGGTCTACCAAGACGCGTCGTTTCAGGCCTGGCATGCTCGCTGGCGGGGGGTAGTGGGCGAAGCGCCAAAGGCGATTGCCGAGGCCCAACAACGGATGCGGGAGGTGAATCCGGCCGTGATTCCGCGAAACCACCTGGTGGAACAAGCCTTGTCGGCCGCCACGCTGCACGGCGATCTGCAGCCGCTGCTGGGATTGCTGGCGGTACTAAATCGTCCTTTCGAAACACCCGTCAACACGAAAGCCTACTGTGACGCTCCGCCCGACGGAGACCAAGGGTATCGCACGTTTTGCGGCACGTAATCCCTGGCCTGCGAGGGCATGGTTTTTAGTATCGACGGCGGGCGGGTACGGTCGAACGCGGCAAGTCAGCAACCTGAGGAACTTTGATCAGATTATCGGTCGCTCGCCCGCGAAACTCGATGAACAGTAACGCATCGGCCCTTCCGGCGGTCTGCCCTGTTAACGTTTCAATGTTCAGGATTGGTAATGCGGACGGTCCACGATCGGGACTAGCAATCACACCGCAGGAAAGCAACAGCACCATATCGCTGGGCCAGCGAAACCGTTCGTGCAAACGCCAGCTCACCACTTGCGGTACCTCGATCCGGGCGCGATGCGTTTGCCCACTGGGAAGCGGCAAATCCAAATCCACCGGAACCAGCTTGTCGACCTGTTCAATATTAGCCTGAATCACGCAGTCCAAGGCTCGACCGTCGGAACTCAGCAAAGGGCTGATTTCCAACTTGTACCCCTCCTGAACCTCCCCTATCTCTGGTTCGTAGGGCGGCCAGGCTTGGGGGTTCCTGGACGGTCGAATGTTGCGGACGTAGTTACGCCCACGGGTGCTGGCCAGTTTCTCTGACTGTCCGTTGTGGGTTACGATGTCCAAGACTTGAATCTCGCGAGTGTCGTTTCGCAGTCGCAGTTGCGAAACCACCATCGCAGCATTTTCTTTTGTTAACAGCCACGCCTGGACCCCGGGTGATTGAACGCTAACGTGTTGCATGAAACCATGCAGACGTGACCGCCAATTGGGGTTGCCGATGGTCATCACGCGTAACCCCAATACCTGCGGGTCGGTTGTTCCCGCGACGAAGCGATCGACCACCTCTGCAACCACAGACTGCATTTGCGGGGTGTGATAAACCGATAGATGATCCCGATTGGCGTTCAAGAATCCGAAAGGTTCGGAAAACCAAACGTCTGTCCCTGTCTCCCGGAGGATCCAGTCCACAATCGCTTGTTCAGGACGATCATGCTTGGTTAGGTAACCCGTGTAGGGTCGCAAGTCGAACTTCCGGAACTCCTGGCCTGATTCCCGAGGTAGTTGGCCGTCCGAGGAGGAAACAGCCGCCGGAACAGCAGTGCCACCACTTCCTGCTGCAGGCCGCGGCGCGCCGGGCTGGCTGGAAGAACCATGTGTTTCGCCGCCGCCGGTTCGCGGTACCGCTTGTAAGCTGGGTGGCGTTGAAGGAGTCGGTGGGGCAGACGCTTCGGAAGCCTGCGCAGCTTCGGACTCACCCGGTGGCAGCCCAAGGCCTTGACCGTGCCCGGGAGTAATCCCAACGTGGAAGCCTGAGATTACCGCCGCAAGGATCGCCGAACGAAGCGCCGAACGTCGCAAATCCATTTGCAAAAACTCCAGCCAGTGGATCCGAAAAACCGCAATGTCCCCCCGATTGTGGGAGGTTCTCTGCGGCATGATCATGGACTATAAGGTTTGTTGGTGGTAAAAACCAATAGCGATTCAAGCAATCACAAAAGTCCAGCAGTTCAAACGTCCCGTTTCGAGGAAGGTGAGCGTTCCCATGGAACCCGCACAGCAACTCGATCCTAGCCCGCTTGCAGGCGAAATCTCTGCGCCGGCAAGCAAACGCGCGCTGCAACTGGAGTTGCACAGGGTCCGCTGCGCAGCCGCCGCCGCCAAGCTGGAGGCGCGGGCGGCTGAATTGGAACTGAAGCTGACGCAGCTTCCGGGCGAGGCCACGGGGGCGGACGGATCAGAAATGGACAGCCCCCGGGAGAAGCTCTTAACGGCCATCGATGCTGCGAATGACCAGCTAGCCCAGGCCGCTGGAAAAAATCAACCCAACGATCCCGCCGATCAGAGCCAACGGGTAAATCAGCTTCTGCAACAGGTTTTGACAGCGCTCAATGCGTTTCGTGTCGCGACATCGGCACAGGCCCCTGATCAGCGAGGTGCTGATCAGCGAGGTGCTGTCAGCCACTCGGTGGTCGATGCGAATCAGCACAGCGGTCCAAGCCTCGGTTCAGATTCGTTCGCGTTGCCAGTTTCCCTGGATGCGATGAATCGCGATCGTCCAGTGCAGACGCTCGGCGAGCGATCGGACCAACGGTCACGCCGCAGCGAGTCCGGCGCGCACATTCTGAATGATTGGTCCACGTTACAGGCCGCTGTTGCCGCACGACGCTCACACACCGCAGACCGCCTACATGATCGGGAGGCGGCTGAGGCTGCCATTTCAAGGCAGCCGCACGGCTCATCGCGGATGCTCAGCCCGCTGTTGCAGCAGGTCCTGACGGGCCCCGAAAGACCGGCTAGCTCATCCGCAGCCATCATGGATCCTCTTCCCAACCGATCTGCTGACAGCCCGGGCACTGGGGAGCCGCAAACTGAAATCGGTGCAAAGACCGACTTCGCACCCGCGACGGTCAAGGATTCGATCACAGACGAACCCCAGAAATCGAATGTGACAGACCCGGTCGCCTCGATTGCGTTGCCGCTGGCAGCCGATGCTTCCGATGCGCGGGTCGTCCCCCATGCGTCCGAAGCGCGCGTTGTACCGGAAACGCGACCTGCGGAAAAGGCGAAGCGTAAACGGGAGGGGTGGATCGTCAGTTTAGCGGCACACTTGCTGGTGCTTGTCTGCCTTGGGTTGTTCACGTTGTCAGTTCAGGCCCCGCGGGATCAAGTCACCTTGTCGGCTTCGCCCAGTGAAAGTCCGTCGGAACAGATGGAAAGTTTGGAGCTAGAATCGCCCGAAACTTCACTGGAAACCATGGTTCCAGAACCGACGGAGGACGTGGTCGAAGTGGATCCGTTGGGCGAGATCGCGGTTGCGGAGAGCCTGGACCTTGACAGTCTGCCTGACGTCTTAGCAGATAATGCGTTGGATAATCTCAACGATACCCTGCAACAGGCATTGGCCTCCAATCAGTCGACGGTTGACACCAACGCAACCACCACTTTTTGTGGGATTGAGGGAGGGGGCAATCATTTTGTGTATATCATCGATTCCTCCTTGACGATGCGTGGTGAACGCTTCGAATCGGCACGCAAGGAGTTGCTTCGTTCCGTAGAGGAATTGCATCAGGACCAGCGTTTTTACGTGGTATTTTACGATTCGGAATTGAAGCGGATGGCATTGAACGATCAGAATCAAGCCGAAACACGCTCCGTGCTGGCGACGCCCGAGAACAAGCGTGCCCTGCGACGCTGGGTCACGTCGGTCCAGTTGGAACGCGGCAAACATCCCGAGGAGGTGCTGCGGTTTGCGCTCTCGCTGCAAGCGGACGCGATATTCTTGCTGTCCGACGGCGAATTTCCCGAACATGTGATCGACACGATTAGCGGCTTGAACCAAGTCACCAACCTTTTCGGCCAGACACGACCCGTTAGCATCATTCACACGATAGGGTATCACAGTCGTGCTGGCGAAGCCAAGATGCAGGCCATGGCGGCAGCCAACGCTGGGCAATACCGCCATGTCCCAAAACCACGCTGAGCGGGACTACCACGCTGAGCGGGCAGCGATAGTCCGCACCCAGGATGTCGTGGTTGTTACCAACAGCCTGCAAGGCTGACGCCCCAGCGTGAACGTCGATGCGCCTTCTGCCTACGTGCCTTGGGCCGCGGTCCAACCTTTCTCCCCATCAAACGTGCATAGATGTTCCGTCTTGATGAAATCCAATCCGGACGCGGCAATCCGCTTCAGCAAGTCAATCACGTCTTGATGGGTGATATTGCCATCCTCGGGAGCCAAGAAACGGCACCGCCAATGATCAGTGCAAAAAGTCTCGGCAAAACCCTGCGGGTAAACCTTCTGCCCACGGTTGGAAACCACCTGCAGTCGCAAATTATCGGCTTGCAGCGCCTCCAGTTTGGCCCCTAAGTCATTGGGTTGAATCCCGGCACAATGAACGAAGACGTCGACCCCCTTAAGTTCCTTATTCGCAGGTTTGACCGGGGTGTAAATCGGTTTGGGCGGTTTCGTTGGGTCAGCGTCGGCGGGAGCCTGATACCGTACTGCTTGCAGTGTTTCAGGCACTTGTCCGATCCGAGCCACGACAGCTTCGGAAAATTCCTGAGTGCCGACTTTCTGTTTGCTGACCTTTTCTTTGAAAATGTCGTAGGTATGAACGCCATCTTCCAGCGTCCGCAACCACGCATTGTGGACAAGCTGAGCCACATCCTGTTGGCCGATATGCACCAACATCTGTACCGCGCCGAGCAACAGGCCACTGGGATTGGCCAGATTCTGGCCAGCCCGTCGCGGCGCGGAGCCATGAATTGCCTCGAACATCGCGGCCTTCTCGCCAATGTTGGCACTGCCAGCCAAGCCGACGGAACCGGCGATTTGGGCGGCAACATCACTCAAAATATCCCCATACAAATTCGGCATCACCACGACATCGAAAGTCTCCGGCGAATCCGCCAACTTTGCCGCTCCAATGTCTACGATCCAATGTTCGTTTTCAATCTGTGGATACTCCGCCGCAACCTCGTCAAACACCTTGTGGAATAATCCGTCGGTGAACTTCATGATGTTGTCTTTGGTGAAACACGTCACCTTCTTGCGATTGTTGGCCACCGCATACTCGAATGCATAGCGAATGATCTTCTCGCTTCCAGGCCGGGAAATCAATTTCAGGCATTGGTAAACTTCATCGGTCTGCCGATGCTCAATCCCAGCATACAAGTCTTCCTCGTTCTCGCGAACAATCACCACATTCATCGTGGGATGCTTTGTGTCGACAAACGGATGATACGAAACACATGGCCGGACATTGGCGTACAATCCCAGTGTCTTTCTTGTTGTCACGTTTAACGATTTGACGCCGCCACCCTGCGGTGTCGTAATCGGGGCCTTCAGGAAAACACGTGTCTGCAAAATGCTGTCCCAGGAGCTATCTTCGATACCCGACATCACTCCCTTTTTGTACAACTGTTCCCCAATTTCAATCTCTTGGATCGAAAGCCGAGCCCCCGCAGCGGAAAGAATATCCAGCGTTGCCTGCATGATTTCAGGTCCGATACCGTCCCCCCGCGCGACGGTGATCGGCACGGGGGCCTGATTCGTCAAACCTGCTTGTTGGGCAGCGGTATCCACGGTTGCGGAGTTTGTCATTGTTTCGAATTACCTTGCGTAACTGATAGGAAAAAAGATTGATTGGCTGGCAAAGCATCGGGTGGGACGGTCGCGCCGCTTCCGGACGGACGTTGCTGACACGTGAAAGCTTTTCGCAAATGAAAAAACATGCCTCGCTCGCAGCCTCGCCTACTGGCGAAACCAAAACGCGTTGACCCAGTCCGGGGGAGTTGAGGTCTTCCTGACGATTCCAAAAACCGGCTTCACAGAATGATCCCCGCATCACCCCGCTCCTGATCGCTCACAAGGATAGCAAAATACATTGAACGTACAAGCGTTGAAGCCCCGGCTCCGTAGGACCCGGTAAACGCCCGTTAAGGATGTGCCAAGGGCAGTAGGCCCCGCTTTAGAAAAACTCCCCCAAGCCTCGCGTTGTCGCTTGACGGTAAAGTATATTAAACAGTTGTTTGAAACGTCCGTTTGCCCTGTTGCCTCGATCCGCTTGTTGCAAATGTTAAGAATGACGAAACACTCCCGGCCTGGCGAAGAGACTAGGCAGCGAATCATCGATGCGGCAGGTCCCATTTTTGCCGCTCGCGGGTTTCGCAAAGCCACGGTGCGAGAAATCTGCGCTGCCGCTGGCGTCAACATCGCCAGTGTCGGTTACTACTTCGGTGACAAACTGCATCTTTACCTGCATGTTGTTCGCGGGATTCGCGCCAAGTGCGAGCAGGCCTTTCCGATGCCCCCCTTAACCGGCACGGCGGACCAGCAATTGAAACTGGTGATCGAAACGATTCTGCAACGGCTGCTGACAAAGGAGTCTGTTGGCTGGGAGGACCAATTGATGATGCGGGAAATGCATGAACCGACGGAGGCCTTCCGCGAGTTGGTCGAGGAATATTTTCGGCCTCAGTTTGATTGCTTACTCATTATTGTTCAAAGTTTGGTCGGCCACAAACTGCCTGCGCATCAGTTCGAACAGTTGGTGCTTAGCATCGTTGGACAGTGCGTGTATTACCGCGTGGGCAACAAAGTCGTCAGACAACTGATTCCAGAGGACCGATACCAACAGCATTTCGATACGGCGTCGTTGGCAGCGCACATCACCAGTTTTTCGCTCGCAGCGTTGACTGGCATGGGTTACCGCGATGCCATTTCGCAAGCATGTTCTCCGACGCAGGGTGTCAATACCGTCTGATTTGCTGAGCCCTGTCCCCCAAAATCCGCCAACCAATACGCCTCGCGTTGCAAAGCCCGTGCAAATGAGCGATCAATCTCCCTACTCCCCCAGCAAACTACGTCACCGCGATGCGACATCCGGTGACAACAACGCGCGACGTGCTCGATCCGCAACACGTCTCCATTGGCAACGCTTACGCAGGCTGTCATTGCTGTACAACTACGTGGTTCCATCGTTGTTGTTACTGGCAGCCGGACTTGTGTTTTGGTTACTGGGGACGCAAAGCCCGCCGGAGCGCCCTGATCCGGACGACTCTCTGGCTGGGCGTCTGCAACGTTTGCCTCCGGCCGATGTGCGAATGGTACGCGCGCTGGACGAGATAGGGGGAAAATTGGACCTGGAAGTCGATGGGGTGGTGGTTCCCTTTCGAGAGCTGCAGGTTGCAGCGGAGGTCGAAGGTAGGATCACGTACAAGGATCCTGCGTGTCGAGCGGGCAGTTTTGTAGAACATGGTCAATTGCTGTGCCGGATCGATGCGGCCGATTATGAACTGGATGTCCAGCGGCTGACGCAGGTTGTAGAGCAGGAATACGAGGCCATTCGGGAACTGGACCAGGAATTGGCGAATTCGCGACGCTTGCTGGAGGTGGCTGCGCGGGATCTGAAACTGCAGACTCGGGAACTGGAGCGTCTGCAGTCCTTGCCCGGGGGATTCGCCAGCGAGACGGAACTGGACTTGGCTCGCCGCGCCCAATTACAGGCCGAGCAGTCAGAGGTCATGACGGAAAATCAATTAAATTTGCTTCAGCAGCGACGACGACGCTTGGAATCCGCAGAGCGTTTGGCAAATGTGCAGTTGGAGCAGGCCAAATTAAATGTTGCTAGGACGGAAATTCGAGCACCGGTGTCGGGGGTGATTGTGCGGGAGGAAGCGGAATTAAATTCCTTTGTCAATCGTGGCAGTGTGATCATTGCCATGGAAGACACGTCGCAGGTCGAAGTAGCAGTCAACTTGCGGATGGACCAGTTGTTTTGGGTTTTGGATCAACAAGGCATTGGGAATGCCGATGGAGGGACTGGCCAGCGACCCACGCAGCAAAGCTACGAACTGCCGGAGACTTCCTGCACGGTGCAGTTCGAGTTGGCGGGGCGGGCCGAGGAACTGTACACGTGGCAAGGCCGATTGCTGCGATACGACGGCATCGGATTGGACGAACAGACCCGCATGGCTCCGGTGCGAATCGTGGTGGATAACCCCAGTCGTTTTCGGCGATCGGACGGGACAAGCGGAACGGTGGCGGGACCTTCGGCTTTGATGCGCGGGATGTTTGTTAGCGTTATACTGCACATCAATCCTCGAACGCCGCTGGTGTTGATCCCTGCACTTGCCCTGCAGCCTGGACAACGGACCTGGAAATTCACGGTAGACCCTTCCGCGTTGCAACCGCCTGAACTGGATTCCGACGAACCAGCGTCCGCCGCCCCCGTTGTGTTGGCGAAAGCCCCGACCGATGACCAATCCGCGACGGAGGAGGCGTTTCGGGCCGATGCTTGGGCCGCAGGCTTGGTCAAGGTGCTAGATAACGTACGGACGATCCAGGCGGTGAGTCTTCCTGTTGACAAGGGTGCTCCAGGGCGAACCACCGAAGCGACGCAGAAGTACTACGTTTGCGAAGTCGTTGACAGGGGGCTGCAACCAGGTGATTTTGTCGTCATCACCCCCTTAGTTTCGATCGCGAAAGACCGACCTTTGCCGGTACGGGTTCCCAGACGCCAGGTTGATCGCAATATAGGCGACCAACCGATGACCGCCCAGCGTTAGCAAACGGGCTGTTGCAGGTGGATTGGCTGTTGCAGGTGGATACTGTTGACTAGATTTTGAACTGGAACGAAAGTGAAACGTCTCATTGCAACCGCCATCGCCAGTTCGCCGGGCATGAATGTGATCATGTTGGCGGTCATGTTGGTTGGCGGGGCGTGCCTGTACCTGATGCGCCGGGAGGTTTTCCCCGAATTCGAACTGGAAGTCGTCGTGGTCTCCGTCCCCTACCCGGGTGCCAGTCCGGAGGATATCGAAGATGGTATTTGCAAGAAAATCGAAGAGCCGGTGCGGGCGATTGAAGGCGTGAAAAAGGTCACGTCAATCGCACAGGAAGGTATGGGGTACGTACTGATCGAACTGCGCAGCAACGTCAAAGACGTGCAGAAGGTCTTATCGGAAATTGACCGCGAAGTCGATCGTATTTCCACCTTCCCCGAACTGGCCGAGGATGCTTCGGTCGAGCAGATCACGTTTCGCGACGCGGCAATTCGCGTGGGGATCGTCGGTCCGCAGTCCGGTGATGTTGACTCGCAACTTCGCCTGCGGCAGGTGGCTGAAGAGGTCCGTGACGAGTTGCTGCTGTTGAATTCGGTTTCCGCCGCCGACGTCATGGGGGCACCCAATTTTCAAATCGATGTCGAGGTTTCCGAATCGGCGCTCCGACGCCACGGTTTGACGCTTGATTCGATCGCGGCTCAGTTGCAAGCGAGGAATGTCGAACTTCCGGGGGGCCAAATGCGCGCCGAAGGCCAGGAGGTTTTGCTGCGTGCAATGAATCGTCGACGTTTTGGAGAAGAGATCGCGCAGTTGCCTGTCATCACACAAACCGGTGGCACGGTATTGACGATTGGCGACATCGCCAAAGTTGTTGACGAATTTGAGGACACGTCCAATATCTGTGAAATCAATGGCAGCCCGGCGCTGGTGGTCGCGGTGAACCGGACCAAGAGCGAGGACTTGCTGAAAATGGTTCGGGACGTGCGGAGCTACGTCAACCAGAAGGAATTGCCGGTGGGTTACCGGTTTGTTTTGTGGGGCGATACCAGTGTCGATGTTCGTGATCGCTTGAATCTGCTGGTCCGTAATGGCCTGCAAGGGTTGCTGTTGGTATTCCTGGTACTCGCGTTATTTTTGGAGATGCGGCTTGCGGTTTGGGTGTCTCTGGGCATTCCCATTTCGATCTTGGGTGCGGGGATCGCATTGGCCTGGGGCGACCAGACCCTAAATATGCTCAGCTTGTTTTCTTTTCTGGTAGCGTTGGGGATTGTTGTTGATGATGCAATCGTTGTGGGCGAAAACATCCATGCGCATCGGGGGATGGGAAAGAATTACTTGCAAGCCGCAATCGATGGTGCCGCGGAGGTATTGCCCAGCGTAACGGCGTCGGTCACGACAACGATCATCGCCTTTTCCCCGATGTTTTTTGTTTCTGGGGTTATGGGCAAATTCATGGCGGTCATTCCCTTTGCCGTCATCGCGATGCTGATCCTGTCGTTGTTGGAAAGTATTTTCGTGTTGCCCTGTCACCTGGCGCATCGCCACAATGGTTTCTTTACTTGCTTGGGGATCATCGCTTATCCGCTACGCCCGCTGGGATTTTTTCTGCGATGGCTGAATCACCGCGCTAGTCGTGGCATGGAATGGATGGCCAATCACGCCTACGCCGCGGTGTTACGCTTCAGCCTTCGGTTTCCGCTGGTACCGATCGGTGCATCGCTGGGGTTGATGATTTTTACCGTCGGCCTGGTTCGATCGGGAACCGTTCCGTACATCATTTTCCCCAAATCCGACAACAATCTGCTGCAAGCAACGATCACGTTTCCCGACGGTACTCCGATTGCAATCACCGACGCCGCCACGCAGCGAATGGAGGAAGCGATCCGGGAGGTCAGTGCGGAGATTGCCGCCGAACACGCGAAAGCGAAGGGCATGCCCGTCGAACAGATTTATCCTAACGAGGAAGCGGGCGTTGTCGGCCCGGTGAAACTGACGTTTCGCCAGGTCGGTACGTTGACCAACACTCAGGGGCCCATGGGAAATAACCGTGGTTCCGGCAGTCACGTTGGGCAAATTTTCGTGGAATTGTTTGATACCACGGTCCGCACCATGCACAGCGATCGTATCTTGGTTCGCTGGCGGGAAAAGGCGGGCGAGTTTGCTGGGGTGGAATCGATCACCTACGGGTCGGTGGGTGTTGGCCCCGGGGGAAAGGCGATCGAGTTCAAACTGTTGGCTCCCGCTGCGGCGGTGGATCAATTGGAAGCTGCGACGGGCCAAGTCAAGACGCGTCTGGCCCGTTTCGAAGGGTTGTACGACATAGAGGATGACAATAATCCTGGCAAATGGGAGTTTCAAACACGCGTTAAAGACCGTGCCTTGGCTACCGGTGTGACCGACAGCGAACTGGGAACCAGTATCCGTAATGCCTACTACGGTGCCGAAGCAATGCGGTTGCAGCGGGGACGGCATGAGGTCAAGTTGATGGTTCGCTACCCGGAACAGGAACGCAACACGATGGCCAGTTATCAAAATGTTCGGGTGCGGACGCAGGATGGTGTGGAGCGACCCATCACGGAACTAGCCAACGTGCGCGTTGTTCGTGGCTATTCCGAAATTAATCGTGTTGACCAATTGCGATCGGTAACCATCTCGGCTGATTTAGACGAAACCAAAACCTCCCCGGATTTGGTGGTCAATGAACTGCGAGACAACTTTATTCCCTTGTTGCAGAAGCAGTACCCGGCTATCAGTGTTCGCTGGGAGGGTCAACGGGAACAAAGCGCCGAATCAATGGGCAGTCTGGCACGCGGTTTTTTGGTTGCGTTGTTAGCCATGTTCGTGTTGTTGGTATTGCAATTTCGCAGTTATGTGCAGCCCGTCTTGATCTTGATGATCATTCCATTCGGTTTTATTGGTGCTGTGTGGGGGCATGCAATTCTGGGGATTCCGCTGACGCTGTTCAGCATGTTTGGGTTAGTCGCGCTAGCGGGTGTCGTGGTCAATGATAGTATTGTGTTGATCGATTTCATTAACGCACGGACGCGTGAAGGGATGCCGATCCGACAAGCGCTGACCGAGGCGGGTTGCCGCCGTTTTCGACCCGTGATGTTGACCAGCATGACCACCATCGCAGGCCTGTTACCGTTGTTGATGGAGCGGTCATTCCAGGCAACACTATTGATCCCGATGGCGGCCAGCCTAGCGTTTGGGCTGATGCTGGCGACGATTCTGCTGCTGATTTTAGTTCCGGTATTCTATTTGCTGTACATCAATCTGATTGAATTGCTGGGGTTCCGCATCAACGATGAAGAACTGGCAAGCCAGAAAATGGATTGAGGGATCAGCTAGGTAATCGGCAGAATCGGTAGGTTCCTCCCCGGGGCGGTTGACCAAGATGGCCACGATTCCACGAATCTGCTGCAAGTTCCGCCCGTTCGGATTATGCTACAAGTTCGTTTCGAGTCAACTTCGACAGGCAATGGCGGCATGATCATGCCCAAAAGTCGCGAATCGATATTCGGAACGTTTGAACGTTTCCCGGCACTGTTCTCACGCACTGCGAATGCTATTTGCGGTGCGCTTGTATTTCGTACGGACAGATACAGAACCGATGAAGGCTTCTTTGTTTTTGATTCTGATCACTTTGGTGGCCAGCACCACGGTAACGCTGTTTGCTCAACCTCCTGGGGACGACCCTTTCGGGGCGATGCCTGCGGTGGATGCGTTTGCTCCCGGCGACGCGGCAGCCGATCCTTTTGGGTTTGGCGATCCACAGGTCCAAGGTGCCGCTGACGTGGGGTTGGAGCTTCTGGATCTCGAAGCCGATCCCTTGGTTCTGGAACTGCGCCGTTTCGCCCAAACGGGGGGCGAGCGTCTGGCTATTGCCATTGCCAAGGCGACTCGTTTGAGGTTGTGGGGCGAAGTCAACAGCTTCATGGAAAACTTGCAGGCCCAAGAATTACCGGCAGACCGACTGGCTGCCATGGCCAAGATCATTGGC
>SLFV01000249.1 GCA_007124075.1 Roseimaritima sp. | reverse complement strand
GTGATCGAGGACTTTGGCGAGACTCGGATTCCCGGCAGCAACTATTTGGACAACCCTGCAGACCCGTTGTTAGGCGAATTCGAGAGGATCGACTACACGGCCGATGCGGACCCGAACAATGATGGTGCGGTATACAACCGCAGCGAGCCGCGGACGATGACGATCCGTGTGCGGCCGACCAACGACGCTCCGGAGTTCCCGGATTTTGCGATGGTCGTGTTCCCCGAGGACATCAATGGTCTGGGAGCGACGGTTTACTACGACATCTACAACGAAGATGGCAACGTCGCAGCGTTGCTCGAAAGTAACGATCCCGACCAGCACGAATTGCCACAGCGGATTTTCCCCAGCCGGGACACGGCGTTGGATGAACGTGAACTGGAAACACTAACCTTCACGATCACGACGCTTCACGAACCCGAAGGGATGTTTGCCGCTGATCCGGTGATCGATGTCTACGGGGTGCTGACGCTGCAGCCCAACCCGAATGTTTTTGGTTATTCGGTGTTTGAGCTCACCGCGACCGATAACGGTCAAAGCTACGATGCGGATCCTGACAGCGAGACGTTCGGTCAATTGATCGCTGATCCTCGCAGTACCTCACGGACGGTGACGATTTTCATCACCCCGGTGAACGATCCGCCGGTCACTGTCGATCGTGAAGTGGAAGTGGTGGAAGCGGAGGAGTTTGCCGACGTCACCAACGCTCCAACGGACGACGTAGCTCATTATGAGTTCTTCCCAGCGGACTTCTTGGGTGGTACGGATGCAAATCCCGAGCTTGCTCGACCTTCCAGTTTTTCGGACGGCAACCTGGCGGACTGGGACGTTGGGGAAGTGGAATACGACGAAGACGAGCAGGAGCTTCGGGTCGTCGTATTTACGGTCACGGACGTTGAGGGCAACGAAGTCGTGATCGACGCGGAGAACTTCAACGGAGTCGAGATCACGTTGGCCACGGGCCGGATCACGTTCCACTTTGACGACATCGCCGATGGTGGTGCGTTCACGCATGGGGTTTACTTCCCGAACGTTGATTACAACGAGCGTGATCCGTTTGTCGATTCGGAGCAGTTCACTTACGTGATCGAGGACTTTGGCGAGACTCGGATTCCCGGCAGCAACTATTTGGACAACCCTGCAGACCCGTTGTTAGGCGAATTCGAGAGGATCGACTACACGGCCGATGCGGACCCGAACAACGATGGTGCGGTGTACAACCGCAGCGAGCCGCGGACGATGACGATTCGTGTGCGGCCGACCAACGACGCTCCGTTGTTTGATTCATTTACGTCCGTCGATATTTTGGAACGCGACGATTCGCAGCCAACGGTCATCGAAAATTTCGTCTTCAATTTATTGCCCGGCGCGATGACGGCATTGGACGAGTTGGCCCGGCAGGCGATCACCTTTCAGATTGTCAGCCAGTCACCTGAGTCGTCGGGGCTGATGCTGCAGTCGCCGACCATCGAGTTGACGTCCGGTGGACCTGACAACTGGCTTGACGACACTGACAACCCGATCGGTACAGCAAGATTGATCCTGTATCCTGCCCCCGATGCGGTCGGGACGGTGGTCTACGTGTTCGAAGCCATTGACGACGAACCTGGCTCGGATGACTTCTCAGAGCGACGGACCCAAGCGACTGTGACGGTGAACATTCGTCCCGTCAATGATGCTCCACGGTTGAACGTGGACGTGTTGGGGCAAAGCGAAGAAAACAACCCGGACGATGCCTATTCGGTTGACCAACAGGGACGTATTACCTACGTCTTGCGGGAAGATAACACCCCGCCGGTTGGTCAAGACCCGGCTCCTTATGTGCTGAATGCTCGTGACCTGTCGGCAGCAGACCAGTACGGCCCGATTGGGCTGTTGGATGTCTTTACGGTTGGGCCTGAAAATGAAGCGGACGACACGCTGGGTGGTAATCAGTCGTTGTTCATCATTGGATTTGACGAACAGACGACGCTGGGAGGAACCATTGCAGCGGAGACCGATAGTGAGGGTGTGATCGTGAGGTTGCTGTACACCCCGCCCCGTGATGTCAACAGCAACTTCGCGCCGCAGGATTCGTTTACGTACACCGTGACCGATGACGGGCAAACCTGGGTTCCGACCAGTCTGACAACGGGCCAGTTGGTCGACGATCCGTTGACGATCACCAACACGGTCTACTTTACGCTGAACCCAGTGAATGATCCGCCCATTTTTACCGCGACACGCGATACGGTTGCGGCGTTGGAAGACGCGCTGGAGGTTTCGGTTCCGGGTTACGCAGTCAACATCTTCAGCAGCGACCATCCTGCCGCACTTGACGAACGTGACTTGGTGTTAGGGCAGTCGGTTGTCTTCGATGTGACTCCGATTGACCCTGCAAATCAGACGATTGCGGATACGCTATTCGGCGATAATCAACCGCGAGTCACGCCCAACGGAACGTTAATCTTCCGCCCCGCGCCGGATCAGTTTGGCACAGCGGTGTTTGAAGTCGTGCTGGAAGACAGTGGCGACAGCAACCCAGACCGGGGTGATGTGAATCGATCGACCGTCGAGACACTGACGATCACGATTCAGCCGCAAAACGATGCGCCAAGGTTTGCCAACGACCAACCGGTAGCGTTTTCGGTGCAGGAGAATCAGGAGCTATTGATCCCCTTGCGAGCCGCGCCGGGCGAGCCGCAGGGATTGCTTGACAAATTTGTCGTTGGTCCGGCCAACGAGGCTGCCGATATTACGCCAGGTGGCAATCAAACGCTCAGCCTGGGAGCGCCGATTCCCACAACAACCGTTCAAAGCGGCAGTTTGGCTTTGGTGACGGTCGATGACCAGCCGTTTTTGCGGTATCGGCCTCGACCCAATTTCAACGGCGTGGACTCGTTCCAGTACGTTGTCACGGATGATGGGGTTTCGGTCGACTTGGATGGTACGGTACGGCCTGATCCCCGCAGTGCGTTCTTCACGGTTGACCTGTTTGTGGGGTCGGTCAACAATCCGCCGCAATTCTCCGGTGCAGGCAACGTTTCAGCGCTAGAAGATGCGGGCGAGGATGATCCCGGGATTGCTCCCGAAGATGTAGGCCTGACCGTGATCGAAAACTGGATTACCAACATCCTGCCTGGTCCACCGACAGCGATTGACGAACTGGAGACGCAGGAAGTGTCCTTTGTGATCGCGCCTGTGGACGATGCGGTAGCGCGGTCGATCTTTGCCGTCGACCAAGATGGGAATCTGCGTATTTCCGCCACCGGAACCACCGACCCGCTGCCCGGATCGCTCCGCTTCCGGACCTTGCCCGATGCCAACGGCACAGCGGTCTTTACGGTCATCGCGATCGATGACGGCCCCAGTGATCCGCCCAATGTGAACACCAGTGCGCCGCGGACGTTCACCATTACCATCGTCCCTGTCAATGATCCGCCTACTTTTGAACCAGGTCCGGGGATGATCGAGGTTGACGAAGACAGCGGGACGTACTCTCAGCCGTGGGCGACGAACGTGTTGCCCGGCCCTCCCGATGAAGTGGCCGAGGGACAAACGGTGCGTTTCGAAGTCGTCACGCGCCCTGAGGATCAGGCGTTGTTCTCGCAACTGCCGGGGATGACGCCCGGTGGTACGCTATTCTTTACTCCCGCTCCTGATGCGTTTGGTACCGCGACGGTGACGATCACCCCGATCGATTCGCTGGATTTGGCGGGCGAGTCGGTGGAATTGACGATCGTGATTGATCAGGTGCCTGACGCACCGATTGCGGTGGACGATGCGTTTCAAACTGCAGGGGACACGGTCCTGGTGATGTTGGCAGAGGAAGTATTGGCCAACGACATCGACGTCGATTTGCCTGACGATCAGTTGACCATCTCGTTGACTGCCGCATTTTCACTCAACGGTGCGACGATCAGTTTGGATGCCGACAATAACGTGATCTATGATCCGCGTGATGCGATTCAGTTGCAATCGCTGGCACCGGGCGAATCGCTGGTCGATACGTTCACCTACTTCCTGACCGATTCGTTTGGCCTGATCAGCAATCAAGCAACCATCAGCGTCACGGTGGACGGAGTCAATAATCCACCGCTAGCTTTCAATGATAATTTTGACGTTCCACCAACCGGGTCCACGGTGCTGCGACCGCTGGACAACGACATCGACGTCGATGGGCAGATCGACCCGGCCTCAATCATGCTTACACTGCAACCCGCGTTTGGTTCGGTGGAAGTCCGCAATGATGGCACGCTGTTGTACACGCCGTTTGTCAACTTCCGTGGCAATGACCTGATGCGTTACACGGTTGCGGACAACTTGGGCGCACGTTCCAACGTCGCCACGATCACGATCGCATCCAATCAGGCACCTGTGGCGGTGAACGATCGGGCGGGTACCTTCCGCGACGAAGCTGTGGAAATTGACGTGTTAGCCAACGATTTCGATCCCGATGGCGAGGTGGATCCCGCGACGGTCGTGATTGTGACTCCGCCGGGACAGGGTGCGGCCACCGTGTTGGCCGATGGGCGAATTCGGTATGTCCCAGCGACCGGATTTGTCGGCATGGATAGTTTTACCTACCGCGTTTCCGATAACCTGGGACGTGCCAGCGAACCGGCAACCGTGACAGTTCAAACGGTCGCCAGTCGCTTGCAAAACCCGATCGAAAACGCCGATGTCAATGCCGATGGGGTTGTCTCCCCGTTTGACGCTCTGTTGATTATCAACTATCTCAATCGCGGTAGGCCAACCAATCTGACCACAATGGGGGCGTGGGAACCCAGTCTGAACTATCAGCGTGGTGACGTCGTGCTGTTTGGCGGGCAAACTTTCATCGCCGGACAGGACATCGCCGCAGGTCAGCAACCCGAACCGGGAGTGGTCTGGATTCAGGCGGCTGCCCCGTTCTTTGACGTCGATGGCAATAACCGGATTGAACCGTTTGATGCGCTCCGTGTGATCAACGTTTTGAATCGTCGTGGGCGCGAGGCCTTCCGTGGTGGGGCTCAGGGGGAAGCGGCGGACGATGCCGGCAGTTACATGATCGCGCCACAGCCCCTGGTTTCGGCGCTCCAGACGGAATCGCAAGTCGTGATGTTGGACCCGGAGTCCACCGTCCCTGTTCCGATGCCAAAGAAACTGGCCAAGGTCGTGGAGGCGGTCGACGATGTGACCGCGTTCTCGGCGACTACACGACTGGAGGAAGATGACGTTTTGGACATGCTGGCTCAGGATCAAGCCAGCGATGAAGATGAAGAAGCATTGTCAGCGGTGGATCGTTTTTGGTCCGCGTTTTAGGGTAACCGGCGGGGTTCAATAACGGTTCAGTCACGATGCTAAGGGTATGTTTGCCTGACGGGTTTGATCTTGGGAGAATCGATTGTGTTGAATTGTGGTTTTCAGGTTTGTTTTTATAGTTTGCTGGTTTGCGTCTGTTGGCCAGCCTCTGATCTGCTGGCTAGCGACCCCATTGAACCGACGGGCGAGGTACAGAAAATTGAGGGTGGATTCGCATTTACGGAAGGTCCAGTCGTTGCTGACGATGGCACGCTGTATTTCACCGATATCCCCAATGAAACCATCCATCGACTGTCTCCCGGGGGCAAGGTGGAAGTATTCGTTAACCCGTCAGGGCATGCCAACGGATTGATGATTGCGGCCGATGGGCGACTGGTCGCCTGTCAAATGGATGGCCAGGTGGTTGCTTACGACCGCGAAACCAAAGCGATGACAGTGTTGGCCGATCAGTTTAACGGTCAGCGTTTCAATGCACCCAATGATCTGGCGATTGACGCCGACGGGGGTGTCTACTTCACCGACCCGTTTTTCCGTGCCCCGGACCCTTTGCCACAGGGAATCCAGGCCGTTTACTACATCGCTCCCGACCGCTCGGTAACACGAGTGACCGCGGGGTTGCCAGCACCCAATGGGATTGGCATTTCCTCCGACGGAAAGACCCTTTACGTGATTCCCAGTCGGTCTGCGGAAATGCTGGCCTACCCGATTCAAGGCCCGGGACAGTTGGGAGCTGGCAGCGTCTTTTGCAAACTGAAGCAGCCCGAGGGACGCAGCGACAGCGGTGGCGATGGAATGGCGTTGGATGTAGAGGGCAACCTGTACATCACAAGTGACTTGGGGATTCAGATCTTTTCCAGCACTGGCCAGTATCGCGGACGGGTGACCTTTCCGGAGCAGCCAGCCAATGTGGCTTTTGGGGGGCCGGAGAGAAAGACCATGTATGTTACGGCACGCACCGGTTTGTACAGCGTTACAATGCCGATCTCGGGTCGACTTTAGCGGCCCCGCGGGGCCGGGAGAGACAGGCAAAACCACTGGCAGAAAGCGAGCGGAGCTTCGAGCTTCATTTCATTCCAACCGCCCGCACGATCCCCGTGGCGGATTGACGTTCAGTTGCCGTAGGATGGGGATATGGTAGGCTGGAAGCTTCCGGATGACCCGGCGGACCTGCCTTTTTCATGGAGCTTCCTCATGCCCGTTACAGACGATAACGCTTGTGCGCCGATGGCTGGATTAACGCCGTTTTTCATCGTTTTTTGTTTCGTTGGGGTTCAATCCAGCGGAGCGTCGTGTCAGGCGGGTGACCCAGCGGATTGGATCCAGGAATCGACGCTGCGCGGGCATATTCGTTTTTTGGCGGATGATCTACTGGAAGGCCGCGGTCCTGGTTCTCGCGGGGATCAATTGACACAGTTGTACGTGGCCACGGGCTTCCAGACGCTGGGGTTGCAGCCCGCCGGTCGTGCTGGCGATTGGGTCCAACCCTTCCCACTGCTGGGCGTGCAGACGGAGTGCCCCCAGGAGATCAATTTCCAGGGGTCGCAATCGGTGACGTTGGGGTTTTATCGCGATTACATCGTGACTTCGGACCGAGCGGAACCCGTCATTGCCGTTTCCGACGCACCTTTGGTGTTTGTCGGTTATGGAATCCAAGCCCCCGAATACGACTGGGATGATTTCAAATCGCTTGATGTCCGGGGCAAAATCCTGATTGTCATGAACAATGACCCGGCGGACGACCCGGACCTTTTTGAAGGGAAACGTCGGCTGTATTACGGTCGATGGGATTACAAGTACAGTAAGGCTGCGGAGCTGGGTGCGGCGGGCGCGTTTATCATCCACACCGAATCTTCTGCGGGTTATCCCTACCAGGTTGTGCAAACATCTTGGACGGGGGAGCAATTTGAATTGGCGGAGTCCGACCGGCCACGGACCAAACTGAAGGGCTGGTTGACCGAGGATGCCGCTCGACAAGTTTTTTCCGCAGCAGGACTGGATTGGGATGCGCTGCGGGGGCAAGCCGAACGTCGGGACTTTCAGCCTGTGGAACTGCCGACGCGATTGTCCATGGAAGTGAAGACGCGATCGCGACAGATCGAAACCGGTAATGTGCTGGCAGTGTTGCCGGGCACCGATCCAGAATTGAAACACCAACATGTCGTGTTTATGGCGCATCACGATCATTTGGGGATTGCGGCGGAGCGGAGTGCGACGGGAGACAATATTTACAATGGCGCGATCGACAACGCGTCGGGTACCGCTGCGTTACTGACGATCGCGCGGGCGTGCCGGGAAAGTGGCATCCGCCCGAGTCGATCGATTCTGTTTGCGGCCGTTGGGGCCGAAGAACAAGGTTTGCTAGGTTCGCAATATTTTGCAGAAAATTCGCCAGTCCCGGCGGGGCACCTGGCTGCGGTCATCAACATGGATGGACTGAATTGGCTGGGGCGGACTCGCGACGTCAACATGATCGGCATGGGCAAGTCCAGCCTGGACGAAGTCGTGCAGCGGTTTGCTAGAGAACAGGGACGCGTGGTTGTCCCCGACCTGCATCCCGACCGCGGGTATTATTATCGTAGCGACCAGTTTTCACTCGCGAAAATCGGCGTCCCCGGAATCTACCTCCATTCGGGACTTCAGGTGATCGGGAGACCCGAGGGCTGGGGCCGCGAGCAACAGGATCGATGGCTGAAGGAGGATTACCATCAGGTTAGCGACAAGTACCGCGACGACTGGGACCTGGCCGGTGCGGTTGAGGACGTGCAGTTATTACTGCGTGCCGGTCTGTACCTGGCAGACTGCTCGGAATTGCCTGATTGGAAACCAGGAGATGAATTTTCGGCCGCGCGGCAGCGCGCATTGCAAGCGGTTTTGGAGGATCGCTGATTCGTGTCGTAACAAAGCAACCACATCATGACGCAATCCTGCGCAACCGATAGCCGGCCCCTTTTTCGACAGCGGATCACCTGCCGGTTATGATGGAACCGAACGATTGGACCCAAGCGAGTATCATGATGCGTCTGCATTTGCATTTGAATCGATCGGTTGCCAGCCTGCGGGGCTTGGTTCTGACGGTAACGCTGTGCAGTTTGTGTTTCTTCCCCGCGACGGTCCCTGCCAGCGAACGTGATCCGAACGCCGCGGAAGCTAGCGCGGAGCAACTGGCCAGTGCAGTCCATTCAATCCTCCGGCAGAATTGCTTTCGCTGCCATGGCCAACGGAATCAGGAGGGATCACTGCGGTTGGATCGAATGGAAACGCTCCGCGGGACGGCCGATTCGGATGCGCTGATCGTCGTTCCGGGGGCGGCCTCCGATAGCTTGCTGTGGCAGCGGATCAACGACGATCAGCACGGTGAGATCATGCCCCCTGACAGTCCTGCGTTGCCGCCCACGCAGGTTGATACGATTCGTCGCTGGATTGATCAGGGGGCCGAGTCCTGGGGGCAAGCCATTGACAGCCAGACGCACTGGGCGTACCGCCCGATCACGCGACCGGTGCCGAGTCCTGCCAGCGATTCACACCGTAGCCCGATCGATCTTTTCATCGGTCAGAAACTTGCGGCATCAGGCTTGCAGTCCGCCGGGCCTGCGGAAAAGCCACGCTGGCTGCGGCGTGTCTCGTTGGCTCTGACCGGGCTTCCCCCAACGCTCCAGGAAATGGACGACTTTGCGGCCGACCAATCACCGTTGGCAAAGCAAACGGTGGTCCAGCGGTTGTTGGCCGCGGCGACCTTTGGCGAACGATGGGCCGTGCCGTGGTTGGATGCTGCGCGGTATGCCGATAGCAATGGATTTCAAGCCGATCAGCTTCGGGATAATTGGGCGTACCGCGACTGGGTCGTGCGAGCCTTAAACGCAGATCTGCCGGTCGATCGGTTTGTCATCGAACAATTGGCGGGGGATTTATTGCCTGCGGCAACCCTGGACCAGCGGGTCGCGACCGGATTTCATCGGATGACGACATGCAACGTGGAAGCGGGGGTTGACCCGGAAGCAAACCGCGTGAATCAGGTGGTTGATCGAGTGAACACCACGGCGACGGTGCTGCTGGGGACAACGCTGGAGTGTGCTCAATGCCACGATCACAAGTACGATCCGTTTACGCAGCAGGATTACTACCGCCTGTTTGCTTATTTCAACAACACCCCGTTGGAAGTAAAGAAGACGGCGGACGTGACCTTTGACTTTGATGGTCCGGCGATTGAACTGCCGCTGGATCCGGCCAAAGCCTCGGCGCGCGCCGAGGCCGAACAACGGATCGCTGCATTGCAGCAGCAACGGATGGACTTGACGAAGCAAGCGGGGTCGGCCACTGAATCGCTGCAATCACAACTGGCCGACCTGGACGATCAATTGCAGCATTGGCGTGCCGAACGAAAACGCCTCCAGCCCGACACCACGCTGGTGATGGTTGAACTGGGAGCACCACGCGAAACCTTCGTGATGCTTCGTGGTGACTACCAGCAACCGGGCCAGTTGGTGCTGCCCGGCACTCCGGCTTTGTTTCCCGCACCGCAGGTCGGTCCCGAGACGACGGGCAGCGGTAATCGTTTGGAACTGGCACGCTGGATCACGGCGGCGGAGAATCCGCTGTTTGCGCGGGTAATGGTCAACCGGTGGTGGGCCGAACTGTTTGGTACGGGCATCGTCAGCACCCTGGAAGATTTCGGGACGCAAGCTGAACCGCCCAGTCACCCTGAACTGCTGGATTGGCTGGCCAGCGAGCTGATCGAATCGGGCTGGTCGATGAAGCATGTTTTGCGACGAATCGTCCTCTCGGACACGTTTGGACAGGACGCGACTGTCACGTCGACGCACCTGAGCAGCGATCCGCGGAATCGCTGGTATGCCCGTGGCCCACGGTTCCGGATGTCTGCGGAAATGATCCGGGATAACGCGCTGGCAATCAGCGGGGTGCTGTCGGGCACCATGTATGGACCACCGGTGATGCCGTACCAGCCGAAGGGGTTCTGGCGTAGTGTTGGGCGGAATCAGCCTGAATGGGTCACCGCGGAAAATGAGGATCGTTTTCGACGAGGCATGTACGTGGTCTGGAAACGGGCGGCTCCGTATCCCAGTTTTATCAACTTTGACGCTCCCGATCGCGGAGCCTGCGTGGTGGGACGGGATCGAACCAACACGCCACTTCAAGCTTTAACCTTACTGAACGATCCGGCTTATGCCGAACTGGCGTTAGCCCTTGCCGATCGCGTTCTGGCTGAGACGGAGGCCAGTAGTGACCGCAGGCGTGTGCGGTTGGCGATGACATTGGCAGTCGCCCGCCCGCCAACCCCCCAGGAAATGGACTTGCTGCTGGAGCTGCTGACTGACCAGCGCGAAATGTTGCGAGACAAACCGAAGCAGGTTTCGGAGCGGACACGACCCGCAGTCTCCGCCATGCAGCTTCGAACCAGTGATCGCGCGGAACTAGCCGCGTGGTGCGCTGTGGCTGCGGTGTTATTGAACCTGGACGAGACCATTTCTTTTTAATCGGAGCGTTGTTGAATAATGACCTTGCGATCGACCGCTATCGGGCGCCGCACTTTGTTGCAGCGTTCCGGGTTCGGACTCGGAGCGTTCGCGTTGGCACAGCTTCTGCGCCAAGACCTCGGCGGAGCGACGGGCAGTGCACCGGGATCGCTGGCTGTAAAAACGCCTCACTTTCAGGCGCAGGCCAAGCGGATTATTTATATCCATTTGGTCGGGGCGCCGTCGCACCTGGATTTGTTTGACTGGAAACCGGAACTGCAGCAACGCGAGGGCCAGGACTGTCCGCAGGACCTGTTCGAGGCGGGTAAGTTTGCCTTCGTCCGCAAACTGCCAACGTTGCTGGGGACGCCGCCAAGCAAGAAGTTTCAGTTCACCGCTGCGGGCCAATCGGGTTTGCCACTGTCAAATTTATTGCCACATCTGCAAACGGTTGCCGATCACATCACGCTGATAAAGTCGATGCATACGGAGGAGTTTAATCACGCGCCAGCACAAATGTTCTTGTTAAGCGGGTTTAGTCGCTTTGGACGGCCAAGCATCGGTTCCTGGATGAGTTACGGCCTGGGGACCGAAAACGAAAATCTGCCAGCGTTCGTCACGTTGATCACGGGCAATGTGCTCGGGGCAGGCAGCCCCGCGTGGGGCAGCGGTTTTTTACCGACAGTTCATCAAGGCGTTGAATTCCGCAGCAGTGGTGACCCGGTGTTATTTTTATCTAATCCCGCCGGAGTCGATGTGTCTGCACGAGGAAAGATGATTCAGACGATCAATCGTATGAATCACGTGCATCTGGCCGATGTCGGGGACCCGGAAATTGCCACACGGATTAACCAGTACGAACTGGCATTCCGGATGCAAACCAGTGTTCCGGAACTAATGGATATCCAGTCGGAACCCCAGGCGATCCATACACTGTACGGCACCCAGCCGGGTCGGACCAGTTTTGCAAACAACTGCCTGTTGGCGCGACGCTTGGTCGAACGAGGCGTTCGTTTTGTGCAATTGTTTGATCAAGGCTGGGACGCCCATGGCAACGTTTTTCCGCAATTGGAAAGGAAGGCCAAGCAAGTGGACCAGCCAATCGCAGCATTGATCAAGGACCTTGGGAGTCGTGGGTTGCTGGACTCGACGCTGGTGGTCTGGGCTGCGGAATTTGGTCGAACACCGTTTGCGCAGGGTGCCGCCGGGCGGGACACGCCGAGCAAGGCGGGACGCGACCATCACAAGGATGCATTCACCGTCTGGGTCGCAGGGGGTGGCGTCAAAGGTGGATTCAGCTTTGGGCAGACCGATCCGTTGGGATACCATATTGTGGAAAACCCGGTTCACGTGCATGACTTCAACGCCACGTTGATGCATTTGATGGGCATTGACCACCAGCGACTCACTTTTCGTTATCAAGGCCGCCCATACCGCTTGACCGATGTCGAGGGGCACGTCGTCACCGAGATTTTGGGTTCATGACGCAAAATGAGGCTTCATGCCGTTGTGGCTGGCAAAACACCCCAACTGCCCAGTCGCCAGGTCATCGTCCACATCAACGTGACGTTCAGTAGAAGTGTGAAGACAAAATACTGGAAAACCAAGCGGTGGTTACCGATCCGGACTGGGGTCTGCTGGTCCGACGACAACTGTTCGTCCAGCGGTAAAGCAAACAGTGCGGTGAAAGGACTGCTGCTGCTCCAGTTTCGGACTGTTTGAAGCGTTGCTTGATCGAAGTCGATGATCGACAGTAACAACCCAATCGCGATCGGCACCGCGTACAGTGTCAACAAAATCAGATAGGTGTTGATCAGGCTGATCGATGATTTGCGATGAAACACGCTGCAAAACATCGCGACCACGGAATTGGTGATGCAGGCGGTCACTGTGATGATCAACATCATCAACAATGAAAACCAATTGCTCCAAAAATCACCGACCAAGGCTCCCGCCAAGAGCAACGGCAACAGCAGAAAACTGGTCAATACCAGGGAGATTCGCAGCCCAACGATCAGCTTGCCCCACAGGATTTGATTGGGCGTGATCATCGTTGTCAGTAGCAAATCCAGCGTTTGCCGCTCACGTTCGCTGGTCATGCTGCCTGATAGAAACACGGGTCCAATCAGGAGGTTGAAGACTAGCACAAACACCATGTACCAGGTGCAGAGGTGGGGCTGCGCAAATAGAAACCAAGCCATCAAGGGAATTGCCATGAACATGCTCAGTTGGATGACCAATCGCAGCATCAGTGTCCCTTGACTAAAGATCTCACTGTGAATTTCCTTGTCGTAGATCGGGTTGATCCCATCATCCATCAACTGAGTTTTTTTGGGCGGGGCAAACATTCGATCAGGCCATTGATCACGTTGGATCACAAGACCAATCGCTGTTTGCGACTCTGCTTCCAAATCAACGACCTCCTTGCCTTCGTTGCCAACATCCGGTGGATACAGTAGGCGTCCTGCCGCGTTGCCGCACAAGACGACCGAAGCCGCCACGCCATACGCCGGGACGACAAACACGGTTAACTGTAAACGCAGTTCGGTCTGGTTGCTTAACGCGGACCAAGACAACACCCCGGCCAAGACCAAAAACATGATCACCAGATAGCTAACGGCAAGCGACGCTGTGGTCCGGCGAAAGTAGCTGCTGCTTGCAACGCCAATGGAACCAAACAACAGCACCGCGACGATTAAGGCCAGATACGCCGCCACGACTTCATAAACACTGATTCCTCCCAGCGGCAAACAAACCACAATGATCGGTAGGGATGCAACAATCAGCACGCCCAAATGCGTCAGCGCTGCAATCAGTTTGCCCAGCACGATCGCGGACGGTCGCAGCGGACTGGCCAATAACATTTCGTAGGTTCCGCGTTCCTTCTCACCCGTGATCGCTCCCGCAGCAAAGCTAGGGGCAATCAAAGACGCAATCACAAACTGTCCCAGAAAAAACAGGTCGACCAGCTTGCGTGCCGATTGTGGATTTTCGGTTAAATCCAGTCGCCGTTCTTCAGGCCAAGCGAACAAGACCACCGCCGCAAGCGCGACCTGATACCACAACAGCAGCAGGAAACTGCGTTGCGTCCGCAGGTTGACCAACAGCTCTCGTTGCAATACCGGATTTTCCAATACGTACATCGCTAACGTTGCCGTGTCAGTTGCAGAATCACGCCCTCATTTTCCCCCTCGCCCAGCGGATAACCCACCAATTTCCGGAGCTCCAGATGTTCCATCACCCCGTGATGCCTCGCCTCGCCTCGTTCTTCAATCCATTTGGGACCTTTGATCACCAACAACCGGCCGACGCTGTCCCAGTGGGGGGCAATCCAATTGCAAAGCTTTCTGAGCGAACCGACCGCGCGAACGACGATCGAATGAAAACGGAAGTCTTCCAGTAAATCCTCCCCGCGCGAGGCATACACCGCGATCGGCAATTGCAACGTTTCCACAAATGTGTTCAATACGGCGGCTCGCTTGCCGACCGATTCAGCCAGCGAAATCTCCAAATCGGGCCGTAGGATCGCCAGCGGTATTCCGGGGACGCCGCCACCGGAGCCAAGGTCCAACACCTGTTCTCCCACCCCCAACAAGGGTGCCAGTTGCATCACGTCGCGGAGGTCGCGATCGACAATGGACCGCCAATCGGTGTGCCGCGTCAGGTTGATTTGTGCGTTCCGTTCCCAAAGCAAATGCACATACGCTTGAATTGCTTCGGCCTGCGAGGGTTCCAGGGCGTAACCGGCACGGTCCAAGGCCGCCGCGAAATCAATTTCGATCGCCAAAATGGATGCTCCTCTGATCAAACCACGAAAATCCAAAACAATCCGCTTCCCCTTGGCAATTCGCTTCGAGGACGCACAATGACCGCATGGCTATTCTGACCATTGAAACGACCTGTGACGAGACCGCTGCTGCGGTTATTTCCGAAAGCGGGCAAGTGCTGGGGGCCACCTTGGCAACCCAGACCGAGCTGCACGCGCAGTATCAAGGCATTGTTCCCGAGGTAGCCGCACGGGCACATTTGGAACGTATCCTACCGGTGATTGATACGGCCTTGAGGCAGTCGGGCATCTTGCCGGCGCAACTGCAAGCGATTGCGGTGGCGCACAAGCCGGGATTGGCCGGCTCTCTGCTGGTCGGAGTGGTCGCCGCCAAAACGCTGGCGATCGCTTGGGGTAAACCGCTGATCGCGATAAACCACCTGCATGCACATATCTACGCTTGCCAGTTCGGAAGTTCACGCTCGATTTACCCCTGCGTGGGCTTGATCGTCAGTGGCGGACATACCAGCTTGTATGATTGTCAGCAGGCTTTGCACCTGGATTACATTGGCGGCACGATCGACGACGCGGCAGGAGAAGTGTTTGATAAGGTTGGCGCGATGCTGGGGTTGCCGTTTCCTGGGGGTCCCGAAGTTTCCCGACGAGCCGCCAAGGGGGACCCGCAGGCATACCAGTTCCCTCGGTCCTTGAGGCAACAGGGAAATTTCAACTTCAGCTTCAGCGGCCTAAAAACTGCGGTTCGTTACCAGCTAATCGGACCAGGGGAACGAGATTTTTCCCATTTGTCCCTGAACGAGCGGGAGGTTGAGGATTTGTGCGCATCGTTTCAACAAGCCGTGGTGGACGTGCTAGTCGTAAAATCGATAGCGGCGGTCAAACACTATCGACGTCAGCGACTGTGTGTTGGCGGTGGGGTCGCCGCGAATGAGTGCCTGCGACGGCAACTGCAGCAAGCAGCAGACGAAAGCGGCATTGAATTATGGATCGCCCCCCCGGAACTGTGTACGGACAATGCAGTTATGGGGGCGATTGCGTTGGAGAAATTGGCGATCGGCGATTTCGCACCTGTAATCCTGGACGTCGAACCGGGACTGCAACGAGGACACTAATCACCGCTCGCGAAGCTTACTTCACCCACGAGACGAACTCGTGGGGGTCAAAAAAGAGGTGGAGTATGAAAAGGCTCAGCAGCGATTCAGGCGACACCAGAGGGATGCGGCGGATTCGATCGAGGGAAGGCTCTGAGTAGCTGGAACCACCGTGCCTTTTCGCCTCGCCTGGACATCGGGCGGAAACAGCGAAGGTCAAGCGAAGCCCCCGCGACGAAGACAGGAAAAAATGAATCTGTTTTCGCTTGACGGATGGGGCACCAGCCTGTTACACTCGAAGGTTTAGCCAGGTCCCATGCTTTTTCTGATAGTGTAGTCAGCTCGCCCTGTCCGGGGTGGACGCCTGGTTCTGGACTTCTTATCTGTCGCGCCATTTTTAGAGGGTAAAAAATGAAGAGATTGGGACAAAGAGGGTTTACCCTTGTTGAATTGCTGGTCGTAATTGCAATTATCGGGGTTTTGGTCGGTTTACTGCTTCCTGCCGTTCAGGCAGCGCGCGAGGCTGCTCGCCGGATGAGTTGTGGCAATAACTTGAAACAACTCGGCTTAGCCATGCATAACTATCACGACACATTCAATACGCTACCCGCTTTCGCTTATCGAAATGGTCAGAATGATTACTGGCGGGGCTACAGCGGATTTACGCAAATTTTGCCCTACATCGAACAGCAGCCATTGCACGACCAGTTGAGGACTGTGACACGAGACTTCTGGCATCACTGGGATACCGGGGGAGAGGGTGGTCAGCTGGAAGTTTTGCGACGAACAGCAATTCCTGCCTTCCTCTGTCCATCGGACATTCGATTCCAGCCCGCTGCTAGTGGTCGAGATAGCGGGCGGGGATGCAATTACGGAATGAGTTCTGGAACTACTATCGCTTGGGCTAACATGACTGAGCAGAACGGTATGTTTCGTGGAAATACGAGTGGTAATCCAACGATTCGAGGAGAGCTTCGTTTTGCCGACGTAATCGATGGCCTGAGTAACACGTTGATGTTGTCGGAGCACTTGGTGGGGGACAACAATAATTCGAGGTTGATGAATGGAAAGTCATCTGAGCCTCGGATTGGCACGGCCTTTCCAGGGGATCGTCAATTTCCCTCACAGATTGATCTTGATACGTTTGGAGCGGCTTGCGAGGCGACAACAACCCATAATTCTACCAATGGCCAGCATTGGATTGCGCCGATTCCCACGCAAACGATGTTGAATACAGTAGCACCACCGAATTGGCGTTTTCCCACTTGCCAAACAAGTGGCAGTGGATTTGCCTCTGATCGGGATGGTGTGTACCCGGCTAGAAGTCGTCATCCAGGTGGCGTGCAGTGTACGGTGGGTGACGCTTCGGTGCGTTTTGTCTCGGAAACGGTCGACTTGAATACCTGGCATGCGTTTGGCGGGCGTGACGACGGCATATCTTTCGAACTACCGTAGCGATGGTTTGTCCAACCGGATTGGGAAGGTTTATGCTGGATTGAGCTGAAGAGTTCAATCCAGCTTCATTTGTCGAATTGCAGGAGTAAATTGGGTGAACTTGGCGAAATTTTTTCTTCTTTTGGCTGCATCAGTGTCATTTTGCTGTTGCCCTGGGTGCGGTGGGCCTACGTCAACACAGGTCGACGCACCATCGATCTCCGTTGCGGAAATGATTCGTAACGATCTAAAAATGACAGCGGAAAACGGTCAATTAGGAAGTGAAATGTCCTCCATTATGGACAATCTCGCTACGTACCGCGAGGAGAACCCTGGGTTAGCTTCTGAATTGCAAGGCGATCTAGAGAAACTGGAAACACTGAGCGGTGCGCAAGCGACCGCCAAAGCGAATGAGATGATCGCTAAAATCCAGTGATCGATCGAATTGCCTCACAATTCGGGTGTCTTGAAAAAGAAAGTGAAAGAAAAAAGGTATCGTCGCTCGCCTCAGTCTCAATCTAGCCGTACCGCAAACCGTGAGCAAAAGTCGCACCGCGAGGAGAAACAGTTCTGCGAAAGCATTCGGCCATTGTTTCGCAGGTTTCTGGTAATCGGCTTTTTTATTTTTCTAGTTCTCGCGACGCTGTGGTTCCTCGGCAGCCCGGCCTATTTCACTAATCATTTAGCGAGCAAAGCTGTTTCGAGACTGGATGCGTTCGCTGCAGAGTATTGGTTAGGCTGGAGCAATAGCTTTGCTCCCGATCATGCCGATACTCGGTTAATACAGGCTAGAATCGCCCGACGACGAGGTGATTTGGCTGAAATGGAAGAACACCTTCGTGTCGCGCGGCGGACTGCCAATCGTGAGCGTAGGGTCACTCGCGAACGGATGCTGGCCGAGGCACAGCAGGGCAAACTGACAGCGATCGAACCACAATTGAACCAGTGGTTATTTGAGCAAAATCCGGATGCCGCGGAAATCTGCGATGCCTATGTCAACGGGTTGTTCGTTGCTAGCCGATTGGAGATGGCCGAACGCGTGCTTGATGCGTGGCAATCGGACTTTCCGCAGGATCCGCGACCCTACTACCGCAGAGGTCGGTTGTACCAACATTTTGACCGGCTCGCTGACGCCGAAGGTGCCTTTCGAAACGCGATTATGTTGAAACCTGACTACTATTCAGCGCTGTATAACCTTGGTCGGGTGTTGAATGAACAAAAACGATCGACGGATGCAATCCCGATCTACGAAGCGTGCATGCAAATGCCCAATCCGCTTGCGGTTAGAGTAGCGAAGGCACAGGCTCTTGTTGCCACAGGGAAAACCGATGCCGCAGAGGAACTTCTTCGTGACGTCTTGCGCGCGGATGTCAAAGAGATTATCGATTCTTACCGTAGTGTCGATGACACCCCAGAGTTATTCACTGCCGCCTCTGAATTGGGCAACCTGCTCTTGAATGCTGGAATTTATGATGAGGCGTTCGACTTGCTGCAAACAGCATTAGACTTTAATTCAAGGGATACCAACGCACGTTATTCACGGGCAATGGCTCTGCGCGGATTGGGAAAAATTGACGAGTCAGAACAAGAGTTGCAGGTTGTCCAAGCCGCAAGAGAAAAGCTTGCAAAGGTTAATCAGTTGCGAAATCTTATCAATCGCGACCCCAATAATACGGAGGCTCGGTTAGAGTTGGGTGAGTTACTATTTCGTTATGAGTCGCAGCGCAATGGGTTATTCTGGTTACGAAGTGTTTTCAGTTACGATCCCGATTGTCAACGGACAAAGGATAAGATCGCTGAGTTGATAGCACAGACGCTGGACAACGGGTCGCCAATCAACGCGACTACCACAGGCTCTGGTCCACCAAGTGGAAAGTAGTCGGAGCCAGATGCGCAAGGGACGAGTAATTAGGTTGCCGTTTATTCTAAACATTCCCCGATCAAAACGACCATGACTGCTTATGCTTGATTTGTCCGTAGTTGAACCGTCGCTAGATTTTCTTTTCTTGGCCAATGGCATGGCCAAGGCATCGCTCCGATTGGGTTACCTGTTGTTGTTGGTAGCGTGGCTTTCGGGTTGTTCGCGAGACGCCCCACAATCGGAAGTCTCGAGCCCGCAAGCATTCCAAAGCGAATCGCATGAGGAAGCAACCGTTGTGCGTTTTGAATTTGAGGACGTCTCTAATACAACGGGGATCGATACGATCTATCAGAACGGGGAGGTTACCGACAACAAAAGCATTGTTGAGTCGTTAGGCGGGGGCGTGGGAGTGATTGACTTTGATCGGGATGGCAATCTTGATTTATTGTTTCCCGGTGGCGGAATGATTCAGCATGGCGAGCCGTTAATTGGACAGCCAACTGGCTTATGGCGCAATCTAGGCAACTGGCAGTTTGTTTCGTGCGCTGACGATGCAGGGGTCAGCCATGCAAACACTTATACCCACGGAGTCGCTGTCGGCGACGTAAACCAAGATGGTTTTGCTGATTTTTTACTGACCGGGTACGGTGGATTGCAACTGTTTATCAATCAAGGTGATGGTACATTTATTGAGCGAAAGGAATCCATCGGATTAAGCGACAATCTTTGGAGCAGTAGTGCGGCGTTCGCAGACTTCAATAACGACGGTTATCTAGATCTGTACGTGACGCACTATGTCGACTGGTCATGGCAGAATCATCCCCGCTGTATGTCAGCCGATCGTTTGCAAGCCGATGTCTGCGCTCCTGGCGACTTCTC
>SLFV01000392.1 GCA_007124075.1 Roseimaritima sp. | reverse complement strand
GGGTTGCGGCCGAAGCGATCAAGGAAATTACGGCGCGCATCGGTTTTTTGCTAGGCGTCGGACTGGACTACCTCACGTTATCACGGACCGCTCCGACTCTTTCGGGCGGCGAATCCCAGCGAATTCGGTTGGCGGCGCAGATTGGCAGCGGATTGGTCGGTGTTATGTATATCCTGGACGAACCTTCGATTGGTTTGCATCCGCGTGACAATGACCGCTTGATCGAAACATTGCTGCGATTGCGCGATGCGGGTAACACCTTGATCGTGGTGGAACATGACGAAGATACGATGCGAGCGGCGGACCTGATTGTTGACTTTGGTCCCGGCCCAGGTATCCGTGGTGGTCACGTCGTGGCGGTTGGCGATTGCGAAGCGGTCAGTAAAGCCCCAAAGAGTCTTACGGGCAAGTTCCTCTCGGGCGCGGAGCAAATACATGTACCGGAGACTCTTAGGGCACCAACAGAGCGTCAGTTAGTGGTTCGCGGGGCAACCCAAAACAATCTTAAAGATATTAATGTATCGATTCCGCTGGGAACGCTGTGCTGCGTCACGGGAGTGTCGGGCAGTGGAAAGAGTTCGCTGGTGGGGGACATTTTAGAACCCGCGCTGCGCAACGCACTCAATGGCGCGGAGGTCGAAGTCGGGGACCACGCGGGGATCGAGGGTTTGCAGCATTTGGATAAAGTGATTGCGATCGACCAATCACCCATCGGCCGTACACCCCGCAGCAATCCCGCCACGTACGTGAAAGTGTTTGACGAAATCCGTAATTTGTTTGCGCAATTACCCGAAGCCAAAGCCCGCGGCTATACCAACAGTCGTTTCAGTTTCAACGTTGACGGCGGTCGCTGCAGCCATTGTGATGGCAACGGAGCGAATAAGCTGGAGATGGACTTCATGGCCGATGTCTGGGTCACATGCCCAGTCTGCAACGGCCATCGTTACAACCGGGAAACATTAGCGGTCCGTTTCAAGGGACGTTCGATCGCGGATGTTTTGGAAATGGATATTTCCGAGGCGCTGCAACTGTTTCAGAATGTACCCAAAATCGCCTCGAAATTGCAGACCTTGGTCGATGTCGGCTTGGAATACCTGAAACTGGGGCAACCCTCCCCGACGCTTTCCGGTGGCGAAGCCCAGCGGATCAAGTTGTCGCGCGAACTGAGCAAGCGATCGACGGGGCGAACCCTGTACGTTTTGGACGAACCAACAACGGGGTTACATTTTGCTGACATTCGGCTGCTGCTGAAGGTGCTACACGGCTTGGTCGACTTGGGCAACACCGTCCTGATCATCGAACATAACCAGGATGTCATTAAAACCGCGGACTGGGTAATCGACATGGGACCTGAAGGTGGTCAAGCGGGAGGGCACGTGCTGGCAGTCGGCACCCCGCGCGAGATCGCCGGGCATCCCGACAGTCATACCGGTTGGGCACTGGCGAAGGTCATGGGGGTTTCCCGGGATGACCTGCAGACCCGACAACCACAACCGGTGGCCCGTCGGGATGAATTGCAAACACAAGCAGCCACATCGATCGTAGTCCAGAATGCGCAGCAGCACAGTTTGAAATCGGTCAGCGTGCAGATTCCACGCGACGCGATGACCATTTTCTGTGGGCCCAGCGGCAGCGGGAAATCGTCTTTGGCCATGAATACGATCTATGCGGAAGGCCAGCGACGTTATGTCGAATCGTTGTCGGCCTACGCCCGGCAGTTTGTTGGACAGATGCAAAAACCGCGTGTCGAGCGGATTGAGGGACTGTCACCAGCGGTTGCGTTGGAGCAAAAGAATCTTGGGCATTCGCCGCGCAGTACGGTGGGGACGGTGACGGAGATCTATGATTACGTCAGGATCTTGATGGCTCGACTGGGCAAAATGCACTGCCCCGAGTGTCAGATTCCGGTCGGCACGCAAACCGGTGACCAGATTGTGGATAAGATCATGGCTTTGCCCACAGGCACGCGGGCGCTGCTATTGGCTCCCTTGGAGCGCCCTCCGCACCAAGACCCCGAGGAATTGTGGGCCAGTCTACGGCAACGTGGATTCGCCAGGGTTCGGGTTGATGGCCATACGCATTCACTGGACAACCCACCACGCTTAGATATTCGACAGCAGCCACGTCTGCAGGTCGTTATCGACAGGATTGTCATCGATGCAGCGGAACAAACACGAATCGCGGACAGCGTGGAACAAGCGTTGAGCATCGGGGTTGGGGTATTGTCGTTGGCGCTTGCCGACGAGCAACAGAATGAATCCGATTGGACAGAAATTCGTCACAGTCAGCATTTGGCCTGCGAATCGTGCGGGCGATCATTTTCGACGTTGACACCCCATCACTTCTCCTTCAATTCGGCGGTCGGCTGGTGTCCGCAATGCGATGGCCTGGGGACGCAGACCGGCACCAATCCTGCGGCACTGTTGACCGATCCACGCGCCACCCTGGCAGAGGGTGCGGCGTTGCTGTGGCCCGACCTGAAACATAATGTCGCGCGGTGGATGCTGGGAGCGTTATCCAGGCAGACGGGGATTCCGCTGGACACTCCGGTAGAGGAACTTTCGGTCCGGCACCGACGCTTGCTATACCACGGGACCGGCAGCCGTTGGCTCGAAGTGCGCCAGGCGGATGTCGAATCCCAACAGGCGGTCGGTCCGCGGGGCAAGGGGAAACATGACAGCGAGGCATCGTTGCTTGCCGACGACGACAGTACCCCGGTTTTGTTCCGTTATCAATTCAAGGGGTTTTATCCGGCCCTGGAACAGGCGGCTCGTCTGTCACCAAGTTTGCGAATGCGATTGGATCAGTATGTGGACGAAATCCCTTGTTCGGCCTGCCACGGGACGCGGTTGCGGGACGATGCTTCCGCCGTACGCTTTGCCGATCTGACCATCGGGGATTACGTCACCATGCCGTTAGGACGGTTGGCGGAAACGGTCAAGCGTTGGAAGCTGGATCGCAGAGAAAAGAAAATTGCCGGTGAACTGGTTCGTGAAATTCAAGACCGCCTGCATTTTCTGCTGGATGTTGGCTTGGAGTACCTCACACTTGGCCGCGGAGCCGCGACACTGTCCGGAGGCGAAGCGCAGCGAATTCGCTTGGCCTCCCAGTTAGGAAGCGGGCTGTGCGGGGTGTTGTACGTATTGGATGAACCAACCATTGGCTTGCACCCCCGTGATAATCAACGACTGCTGGGAGCGTTGCATCGACTGCGAGATTTAGGAAACACCTTGCTGGTTGTTGAACATGATCATGATGTGATCGCTGGTTGTGATTATCTGTGCGATTTTGGTCCCGCCGCCGGTCGTCTGGGAGGCAGGATCGTAGCCGAAGGCCCACCTGATGCGGTTGCACCTGAGGACGAATCGGTGACGGCCCCGTTCATAAACGGTCAGCGTACGATTCCGTATCCAAGCAATCGCAGGCCGGTGGCCACGCACAAAAATAACCAAGTACCTAGCCACGCCCCTTATTGGTTAACCATCTTTGGGGCGGCGGAACACAACCTGCGCGAAATTGACGTCTCGATTCCGCTGGGTGTATTGGTCGCGATCACCGGTCCCTCGGGCAGTGGCAAAAGCTCGTTAATTGGTGACATCCTGTACCCGGCCTTGGCCAGACAGTTGCATCGCGCCCGGATCCGTCCAGGACGACACGATCGGATTGAAGGCATCCGCAACCTGGACAAAGTGATTCGTGTCGACCAAGCGCCGCTGGGCAACAGCCCGACCAGTACCCCGGCAACCTACACGGGATTGTTTGACCTGATTCGTTCGGAATTTGCCAGCTTGCCCGCCGCTCATGAGCGAAAACTGATGTCAAGGCATTTCAGCTTTAATGTCACGGGGGGGCGTTGCGAGTTATGCGAAGGGTCAGGACAGCGCAAAATTGAAATGCATTTTCTACCTGACGTTTGGGTGCTATGCGACGAATGCCAGGGGAAACGCTATGGCCAGCAAGTCCTGGAGGTAAAATATCACGGTTACAGCATCGCCGACGTGCTGGACCTATCATGTCGCGACGCGTTGGCCTTGTTTGAAGACAACCGACGGATCGCCAGGATCCTGAAAACGTTGTGTGACGTTGGCTTGGATTATCTGACGTTGGGTCAAGCGGCTCCGACACTTTCAGGGGGCGAGGCGCAACGGGTCAAATTGGCCGCAGAACTGGCCAGACCTGACACGGGCCATACGCTGTACCTATTAGACGAACCGACGACGGGGCTGCATTTTGAAGATATCATCAAATTGCTGTCGGTGATGCAACAACTGGTGGACGCGGGCAACACGGTGATCGTGATCGAACATAACCTGGACGTGGTCAAATGCGCCGACTGGATCATCGATATTGGCCCCGAAGCGGGCATGGGTGGTGGTCGCGTGGTGGCTGCGGGCACCCCGGAGGAGGTAAGTCAATATGCGATACGCGCCAAGAAGGCCAAAGGACGGCAGCGGACAAAAATGCCTCGGAGTTACACCGGGGAATTTTTGCACGCGGCTCTGCAGCAGGGCGAAGCACAGCAGCGTTGTGATGAACCTGCGGTGGCGGCCGAAGGCGTCGCATCGTCATCAAAACCTGTGGACGATCCCTGCCAACCGGTCTCCAAGACCGCTTCCCGATATCAGCGTCATGCCGACGGTGCGAGGGATTTGAGGCAACCTTGGCAGGTGTTGGGACGCCGCTGGCACACGCTGAAGAAAGGCTTCCCACCAGAAAGTGAGCCTGACTGGTCGCTGCGGATGGTCGATGACTTGCTGGATCTTTTGGAGACGATCGTTGGGACGGAGGCATTAAGTTTTTCCTTTCCGGATCGGATCCATGTTCAGCCCCAGGGTACTTTAACACCCTGGCTGGTCTTGGAAACCAAGGTTCCAGAATCCTTGCGGATGACGGTGACAGGCCCAAGCGAAGCGTTTGACATTCAGGATTTGGTTGAGCTGCATATCAGTACCCCTGTGACGGTCGAAAAGAACGGCCAGACGCACATTACGCTGCCATTGACCAGCCTGCCCGGGCCCCTGATCCAACGGGTGGAGGAGTTTTTACGTCGCCACTTAAACAAAGCAATGACGCAGTAAGGCGAGCGGCAGAGTAAGAATATGCCAACCCTTTCCCTGCCTTCGCCCGTCTATTCCTGCTGCGCAGGGTTGGGCAAGGGGATAATTGAATCTGCCGCTTAGCCCAAGCAGTGCGGAAGCAAGAAGGGACCGTTTTGCCTGTCAAAATTGAAGTGATTTCCGGTTCGCTGCTTGCAGATTGCTTGATTTGCATGGTTGCAGGCACGATACTGAAAATAACACGAGATGATTCAGCTTTTTGATCGGATTTCTAGCTATGCGGTATCGGTACCCAACTGTCGTCATGAACAACCGTTGGTTTTTGCGATGGAGGCTTGCCATTGGTGCTTTTGCGGTTGTCGCGATCTCCCTTCCGATCGTTGCCGCAGAGCGTCGCGCCAAGCCACCGCAATTCGATTCGCAACAATTTCGAGGGATCTTCTACTCCGATGTCGGAGAAGCGGTCGCTAGTCCCCGACCTACCGCACCGGAACTGCGTGGGGCGACCGCACGAGCAAGCGGGGCTGCGGCACCAAGTGTCGCAGAGGAACCCAAGGACGTTAGCCGCACGGCGGGAGTCGGCTGGGCAGCACTGATCTCACCAACGACGTTGGAGGACGAAATCAAGCGTTTGAAGCTGGAGTTCGATGGAATCGTCACGACCCCTGGACCGTTTGCTGGAGGTGGTTATCGTCGAGCAAGGGTAACGCTATCGATTATGGCAATGCTGTTTGCCGTGATCGACCAATACGACGCCGATGTTCGCTGGAAGGACCAAGCCCCGGCGGCGCGAGATCTTTTGGCACGTTCGGCCGCCAACAGTAAAGCCGGTTCGGTACAAGTCTACAATGAGGCCAAACTGCGAAAAGCCGATTTACAAGACCTTGTTTCCGGAACAGGGTTGACGGTGCGCGAAGTCAATGAGGAGATGGACTGGACCAGGATTATCGACCGAGGGCCTTTGATGGAATATCTTGAGTGGGCGTTTCAAGAAGAATTGCAGGCCAACAGCAACAATCAAGCCACGGTGACAGCGAACGCGGACACCCTCAAGCAATTTGCCGAAATGGTTGCGGTGATTGGAATGGTGCTGATTCAGGAGGAAATGGAGGAGGCTGATGACGAGGATTATGTCCGCATGTCGAAAGAAATG
>SLFV01000070.1 GCA_007124075.1 Roseimaritima sp. | reverse complement strand
GTCTATTGACAACTCGGACACCTCAGCGATCGACAGCGAGGGTTTGTCGAATCCAGAAGCGGCAGTTGTAATTCGTACCGATCGAGCCTGAGGATTTAAACGGTGCCCCTGACAGTCGGGGCAGGCCAGCGTGTCCATGTGCCTTTCCAACTGTCGCAGTTGCATCTTGTTCTTGCTGGTTCGATAACGCTCCAGCAGTTCTGGAATCAGCCCCGTAAAACTGCCTTGATACTTCGTTGCGCGACGTCCACCACGCCACGTAAAATCAATAGCATCCTGTGCACCCCAAAGCCAAAACTGCTGCACGTCCGCCGGCAATGCCTGCCAGGGGACCTTGAGCGATTGTCCGCTTTGCAGACCTGCCTGGTTCTCAATCCATTTTGCAGCGCCGTTGAGAATGTGTCGGCGATAACGCCCCAGATCCCGCCAGGGACCAATCAGCGGTATCGCTCCGTCGTTCAGTGAAACTGCAGGATCGGGTATCAGTAATTCCGGCACAAATGTGTACAAGTGCCCCAGCCCATCGCACGCCGGACACATGCCCTGTGGGCTATTGAAACTAAACAATTGTGGCGACGGGGCAGGGTAACTGATCCCGCAGTCAGCACACGCGTACTCCGACGAAAACAAGATGTCCTGCGTTGCACTGACCGCAGCCGTTGTCTCGATAACGTCCGCGTCCGCGGCAACGGATTCAACGTCCCCGGGTGTCAGAACCGCCACCAGCATGCCACGCCCCAGTTTCAACGCTGACTCGACACTCTCGGTAAGCTTGCCCCGATCGCGTGGCCCCGTTTCGAAACGGTCGATCACCACCTCCACATCATGACGGCGACGCCCATCCAACGGTGGTGGATCGGACAACATGATCCATTGTCCGTCAATGCGGCCACGCGCGTAGCCCTGCTTCCGCATATCAGCCAGCAGCTCGCGGAACTGGCCTTTCTGTTTTTTGGCAACGGGAGCTAAAATCGCCAACGGTTCGGCCGTCGGTAAAGCCAGCAATTGACCGACAATCGCTTCGCGTGTCTGAGCCTGAATCACAGCCCCGCAGGCCGGACAATGCGGAGTTCCTACCCGTGCGTACAAAACCCGTAGAAAATCATTCAGTTCGGTGATCGTGCCGACGGTGCTGCGTGGATTGTTTCCCGTTGATTTCTGACTGACTGAAATCGAAGGGCTCAGACCGCTGATGAACTCAACATCTGGTTTGGGCATTTGCCCCATGAACTGCCGCGCGTAATTGCTTAGCGACTCGATATACCGCCGCTGGCCTTCGGCGTACAGCGTGTCGAACGCCAGGGAGGACTTGCCACTGCCAGAGACACCGGTGAAGCAGATCATTTTGCCTCGAGGCAAATCCAGGCTTACGTCGCGCAAGTTGTGCTCGCGCGCTCCTCGCACAATAATGTCGGGTGTCTTCATAACGGATGAATTGCTCTTCCCGTTTCAGAATTCAGGGATCGGTTTTACTCGCCAGCTCCTCGGTTCAAGTGCCACGCCATGAACGCATCTACGATTCTCTTGCTATTGGGGCGATCCGGCCAGGGACTAAACGCCTGAACACTTCGGCTCGGCTCGGCTCGGTTCACTTAAACGGAAGTTGTTCTGTCGCTGCTTTTTCAAAATCTATACGGTGTCCCGGGAGCCTTTTTGAGTGTCTGCCCGTGCTTGAGGTTGCAACGCGACCTGTCGTTATTCCAAACAAGCAGTCACTATCTGCTGGGCGCCTGCTCCCTGTCCTCCGTGCGCTAGATTTCGATCAGCCTGCTTCAGTGACACCAGTCACCGCAGGTCATAGGGGCCTGACAGCGGTTTATCGATCTGGACACGCTCCTGATTTTATTTCGAGGCGCCAGCGAGGCCTAACCCTTCACGCTGCCTGCGCTAGCGGGGAATGTGTGGAGCGGTTCGTGGTCTCGCTGCTCGATTGCCCGCTAGTCAATTTCTATTTCTATGTTTTAATGCATTCGCTTCTTCAATGGCAGGCAGGCTGAATGCAACGCGGAAGCCTATTCGGTCACTTCGCATCGTCGGCGAATTCCCGCGGCGGATCGCTGAACGACAGTGACATGCAGTACTAAGCCAACCGCCTCCGCGATTAACCCGATCCACCCCCGGTGTATACCAGTCGTCTGTCCATTCCCACAAATTGCCGTGGAGATCAAATAAGCCTCCAAGGTTTGGACGCAACTGGGCGACCGGACGACACCACTGCTGCGAATTGGTTTGGTACCATCCATAGTCTTCGAGAAGCGCTTCGCTATCGCCGAAACCGAAAGTCCCATCGACGTCAAACTTAGCTGCATATTCCCACTCCGCTTCATTTAACAGACGAAAGCCAAGCCGATTCGGTTGCATCGTCCAATGGGTCCCTGCTGGCAGCTCAAGCCACCCGGGCATGGAGTCTGCTCCCTGAGGTATATCGATATGGGCATAGCTTTGCGAATCCTCGTCCAACCCGATCGCGGAACCCAACCATCGGCAATAATTCACCGCTTCGAACCAATTCACGGCAAAAACCGGGTCTTCCGAAGACAAGGTGCGCTTGAACTGAACTGTCCAAGCTCGTCTGCGTTGATCGCCATCCATCGGACTGAATTGCCGCCAGGTCACCTCGCGATCGCAGACCGCAATCGGGCCGCTAATTTCCGTTGGTGTCGGATTATCTTCCTCCCCAAAGGAAAACCCACCACCCGGCAGCACGATCATTGTAAAGTAGACCGGACTTGTAAGGTTATCCAGAAGCGGAATCGAATCGCCCGTAAATTCATTTCCGGATGTATTGATTGAACCCGCATCCGCAGTGATTCTGGTATCGGGGTTGATGTTCGATAAAGGATACTGAGGGGGTGTAATTTCTAACACAAACCATTCACGATCTCCGCTGGGATCATGGTCCAGTGGCGTTTCATCGACACGACGAACGATTTCATCTTGTCCCCAACGTCGAAGCAACCACCCCAGTGCACTGTGAACCGCTCGACTAGGATGAAATGCATACATTTCTGCAAACTCGCTAACCAATGCCTCGCGACGCTGCGATGGAAAATCTTTTAAGTCAAATTCCCCCATGCCTAATAAAAACCAATACAAACGATAATGATGCTGTTGCCGTTGTTGCGAAACATTTGAGACGCCTCGAAGTTTCAATTCGTCCCATGCATCCAGCAGTAACGACGGACTGACGTCACGCCCTCGAATCCGATGGACGAATTGGGCTGCTGCTTCCGAATCGCGATCGATCGTCAAAAATCGGTACACCGGTTCTCGATCACCGAAACGAATCAAGGCGATCGCAGCGTTTGCTTGGCGTTCAGTCGCCGCCTGACGACCCAAGTAAGACAAATCCTCTGATAATCCTTTTGCAGGGCCCGGCAGACCAGCAACCTTTCCGCTGCCTTCCTCCGCAAGGCCTGTTATCGGACTTGATAGTTCGCGGCGCAGCGATTCAATTGCCTGCTGGCGAAACTTTGCATACAAAGGAAAGAATCTTGCGAATTGACGTGGCTGCCCAACCAATATCAATTCATGCAAGAGGTAAAAATCGTCTGCCGCATACGATTGCAAGATTTCGGTCGCCAGATCGATCTCCGTCTGTGATCGCGACCCAGTGGATGCGGCAAATATCCGCTGCAGTTCGGGGTTCAGTTGCGATGCAGCCGGCATCAATGCATCAATCCAGATCGCAAGCCTTAAAGGATTTGCTTGGACTAGCCTTTCGGATACATCGCCTGCGATGGAATGCCAAAGTTCATTTCCTGGGTCATACGCAGCCAAGGCACTGGCCGTTTGCAACAAAGATTTCGCATCTTTCTGCCTCGCTTTTGCCCACAAAACTGGCATGAGTTGCTGTGCGTAAGGCTTCAACTGACTGACCAGTAGTGGAACTTGGCGGGCATCGGCGAGCATCAATCGGTCAGTCAAATAATCAACCTGTTGGGGATCACTGCCAAGCAAGCCTAAGCTGAGTTTCAATCGCTCATCGGACTCGATGGCATGCTGCTGCAATGACACCCTCAGTTTCGGATCGACAACCGATCTCATGGGGTTAAGCAGGTTGATTAATTCCGGAATCTTGGCATACTCCGCGGTCTCAATTATATGCACCAGGCTTTCCGCGTCGTGTTCCAGAATTCTTTCATCGTTCCAATTCTTGACTGCCAGCCCAGCCATCAACAAGACTGATGACATGATTGTCGAAAACGCAAAACGGGCTGTATGAACTCGCCTCGCCTGACGCATCACATCCTGCTCTTTTTGCTTCCATCTGCGATGGTCGGTCAATCGCCAAATCGTCAGCCACTCCCAGAGCGATGGTAAATTGCGATTTTCCGGTTTCGTATTCCATGCGGCGGCCCGCTCGGCGAGCCGGATTTCGGCACGCCCCCGATTGGTCTCAAGCCGCTTTTGGTTTAACCAAGTTCTCAATGACGGCACTAGAAAATCGTGCGTCAATTGATATCGCAATGTCGGCCCCGATGCGCCCGGTGCCACCACTAACTCCGGAACGTTGTCGGTCATAGGCTTGCATTGCTCGCTCCTGCCATCCGTTTTTTCCACGCCGTCAGGATCGATGGGCGTGATCAAACACAATTGAGTGTCGAGAATATGGATCAATTCATCGAAATCATCTTGCTTTTTTTCATATCCCGAAACGATCCGAAGTTGATCCCCCGTGCGCCAACGCCCCTTGATCGTCGTCGTTTCATCAGGCAACAGTTCACCGAGCACTGCGCGAGCGGCGAGCTGGTGATGCCGATACGATGCCGACGCCGACAAGCCGCTGAACGTCTCCTCCAAAAACACGACACCAACCCCGGAAATTCCGCCCAGTTGACGCAGTGTCGTCGGTGTCCAGGGTTTTCCTTTTACCATTTCAGCGAACAGTGCCAACTGTACCGAAATGACCCTCCCTTCGACCGCCAGCCCGCGGATCGCATCATCCAAAAAACGATCTTGTTCGGGGCTCATTTCTGCTGAGTTTTCAGGCAAACGACCAAAGGCCTTTCCAAAATCAATGAGCACTTTTCGGGCGTGGTGATGGTCGAAAAGATCAACCGCAGCCGTATTGTGCCCTTCGACCAGTTTGACATCCATGTCGCGAAACAATCGAGTGGCCGCCATCCAAAAGTCGTCACGAATCAACAACAACGCTTGCACCCTGGAACCGTCGCATTGCCGCAGTGCCGCCGCAAGATCGGTATTGCCATAATCACTGTGGGTGTACAGCCACTGCTCGAATTGATCGATCACCAAAACGACCTTGCTACCGGCCTCATTGTCCTGCCGCCGTCGCAAATACGAAACCGTATCCGCCAAAGAGAGTCCATCGGACAAATCCGGAAGTCTTTTTCGCATGCCATTCAATAAACGAGCCTCGGTGTCATCATTGGTGGCCTCGATGTAAACCGTCTTGACATGATTTGCCAAACGAGTCAGCACACCAGCCTTCACTAAGGACGATTTACCACATCCGCTTGGTCCATAGATCATTCCTACGCCAAATGTCTGATCCGCATCCCGTTCTTCAAGTCGTCGTTTCCAAAACGCGATACTGCCGGGGAGTCCAAAGCGGTCACGCACACCGGGTAACAGATCGATGAAAAAATCACTGTCGGTCGCGTCGAAACTTCGCAGTCCCTTCGGGACAATGCCCAAACTCCGAAGGTTGCTCTCATTTTTTCCTTCCAAGAACGCCCGCAGTTCGTCCGCAAACTCAGCCGCCGTGGTGTAACGGTCGCTGGGACGCTTTGCCATGCTTTTGAGCGTGATCCGTTCCAGTTCTTCAGGCAGCGTGTGATCGATCTGCCGAGGCGATCGCGGCTCCTCTTGGGCGACGCAGCGCAGCAATTCCAGTTTCTCTTTTACGCCGGAAAATGGACGCACTCCGGTCAACATCTCGTAGAGCACGACACCCAAGGAGTAGATGTCCGATCGCGCGTCGATACGATGCCCCTCGCCTCGCGCTTGCTCTGGACTCATGTATGCAGGCGTGCCCGCCAACTTGGGCCCCCGACCCAAATCGGTTTCCCGTAGCGCTAACCCAAAGTCACATAGGTAAACAATATCCTGATCATCCACCAACACATTCGCTGGCTTAACATCCCGATGTATCACTCCGCGGGCGTGGGCGGATTCCAACGCATCGGCTAAGGCAGCAACCCAAGCAGCGGCTTGGGCTGGTGCGAGCCGTTGCGCTGCAATTCG
>SLFV01000094.1 GCA_007124075.1 Roseimaritima sp. | reverse complement strand
AGGGCTACGGTTCCGCGTAAACCGCCGCCTGATGCAGGTGGAATGTTCCCTTGCGATCAAGACCAACGCGAATGAAACGCAAAGCTGTTGGCTCGTCCAGGTCCACCATGTATTCAGCAGCCGGTTTTGCAGCCGACCAGACTTTTCGATAGTCCTTGTCGTCACTGCTGACCCATACGGTTAATCCCTCGGCGCGGCTATGGAATTGCGAACTGCCACGGTTGCGGAGCCAAATATGTTTGACCCTCCGTGACTCGGGCAGGCGGATTGTAACATAGGGCTGGTTGGCATCGTGGTCCGAATGGAAGGCGAAATCAAACGCGGATCGCGGCTGATCGGACAGCAGCATATGAACCTCCGCATTCCAATCGCGATTGCCAAACTTTCGTCCCAAACGAACAGCGGCTTCGCGTGATACTTCCACGGTGCCAGCGTGCTTCCGTAGCTCGGGTGGATTCTTGTGCTGCAGCCATACCCATCCGTCCTTTGAGACCGTGCGAATATCTTTCTGGTCCTTGAGGTAAGCGACCAAATCCAGAAATTCAATGGGGGCGATCGTGTTCGCCAGCCCCTCAGGCATCGAACTAACCTTCATGGGCTTACGAATTTCAATATTGTCCTTTTCAATTTCAATTCGTTTACCATCGGCAGCACCCAAGGCGACCAGATCCTCGGTTTCTTCCAGAATGAACCCGTTGAATGTTTCTCCATCGAAGGTCAAAACCATTTCCGTTTCGTAGCCCTTGGAGATCTCGTCATTCGGCAAAATGATGGATCGGATGATTTCCTCCACACTCATCCGCTGCCCGACGTCTGATAGGTCTGGACCGAACTTTTTGCCAAGATCTCCGATTTGGTGGCATGACGAGCAGACCTGTTTGAAGACTGCTTCACCACGACGCCCCTGCCCACCCTTCATCGCGGCCAACTGCCGGATCGCGTTACTCCGCGTCTCAGGCGAGGCATCCACGTTTTCGGCCTCCTCCAATGGTTTTACGGCCTCACCACCGGGGCCCGTTGCCCGTTCGTGGCGATCCAGATAAGCCTTGGCCAAATCCGTGCTGGAGACCAAAAGTGCCTCGCGCTGTTGGGGGTCCGACCATCGTGGTTTCAAAGCATGTAGCGTGTGTTCCAAAGTATATTCGATCCAGTAATCCAGAGGATGGTCCGTTGCGGCTAATGCCAATTCCAGCGCCTTGTCGGAGTCCCATAGACTGGCCGCACGCACCGCCTCCAACCGGACTCGTGGTTCCGGATCGTTGACAGCGGTCACCAGGAAGTGCTCCAGATTTCCCAAGCGATCGATTTCGTTAATGATCGTGCCGACCGCCGCAGCTCGCGCGCGAAATTCGCGGGACCGCATGATTCTTTCCAGCAGTTCGGGCTGCACATCTCGAAAGCTTTCCTGAATCCACATGGCTTCGCACAGACGTAACGGATCCTCCGTATCCGCAATCCACTTCTCCACGGCGGCGAAAACCTCCGCTTTGGGACGATCTCGCAGCGTCTGACGAATTCGATATCGTTCGCGCAGTTCATGCACATCCAAATGTTCTAGTAATTGGGTCGCATTCATTTGCGAAAAATCGATCGGCGTCAGCAACGGCTTGGATGGGTAAACCAAACGATAAATCCGACCATGCTCCTGATCACGATTGGGATCACGTTGTGAATACTGCATGTGGCCGATCAACGCGTTACACCAATCACCAAACCAAAGTGCTCCGTCAGGCCCAATTTTGGGATCCACAGGACGGAAAATCATATCGGTCGACGATAGAAGGTCCTCAACACGCTCCCCCGTGAATCCGGCGGTTCCGGGTTCATCACGCACATTGAATCGCGGTAGCCCGTGCATGTTAATCACGCAGGCATAGATGAATTGACCTTGGACTTCGTCGGGAAAATGACGCGAATACAGGAATTCGTTTCCGACAGCAGGGCGCATACCCTCGTTATTAAAAATCGGACGCAACGTTTTGCGCTGATCAACATCCGCCCCAGCAAGCGGATTAAGCCAGTGTTGCTGGGCATTGGTACCATCGCCGACGATACCATTGTTCCAGCGATCAAAGACCAGGCACCACGGATTGCCGTAACCCGGAGTACGATAATGACGAAACGTCCACGCCTGGGGATCGAAGATGTAACCGCCGCCGGTGTTCTTATTGCGAAACGGGCCCCACGGGGTTTCCATCGTCGTCGACAAAGCGATTCCTTCGAGCATGTGCAATTGACCACCGTGAGAAAACTCCCAAGCCCCCATCGTGTGGTGCGTATCATCGGTCGCGATACCGTCGATCAGGTGGACCACCTCGTCCGCATGGTCATCCCCCGTGGTATCTCGCAGGAACAAAATCCGTGGTTCGTCCACCACCAAAACGCCCCCATTCCAAAACTCAAACCCGGTTGGGCAAATCAGCTTGTCGTAGAATGTGGTACACCTGTCCGCCCTTCCGTCGCCGGTGGTGTCTTCCAAGATTAACAATCGATCATTCGGACGTTTCGCACCTGGTTGCCACTGCGGATAGTTGGCCATGCACGAGACCCATAGCCGACCTTTGGAATCGAAAGAAATTTGATTCGGATTGGCCAGTTCCGGGAATTCCCGCTCGGAGGCAAACAACTCCACACGAAACCCCTCGGGCACCTTCATCATCGCAATCGACTCTTCGGGTGACGGATAAACCAATTCCTCCGGCTCTCGATAGCGACGAAAATTTTGATCACGAGTGCCAAACATTGTCGGGGGAACAACAACGTCACCCGTTTCGGAATCATCTGGCTCGGCCGGGACATCGCGTCCAGCACAAAGGTCCCACAGGTAGCGATCTCGGACCTCAACCATATTGCGAATTTTGCGATACTCCGCCGGAAAGGTTTCGGTATCGAATGTCCGCCTGCCACCGTAGACGTACCAACCATTGAGCATTCGATAGTCCTGCTGGTGCAGCCACGATTTGTCGTTGACCCAATGCCGCACTTGGTGATACCGCTGATCCTCCGTCAACACAGTCGATTCCTGACCCCACAAAGCCGTTTCCATTATCTTCGCAACCTCACGATCCCCCGCTTCGTTGAGGTGAACGCCATTGATCGTGAACTGCAAGTCGGTCCGCGCAGTGAACAATTGGAGCGTTGGTATAAATAAGTCGATGAACCGATGGCCATCCTTCTGTGCCAAGCGTTCGATCGCGTCACGATACCGACGCAACGCAGCGTTGCGTGCATCGGCATCCGGAAGCAGCGGATTGCCAATCGCCTCGAACGCTATCGGGCTGACCAAAATAAAACTTGCGGTCCCACCCTGACCGTATTTCGCAGCCGTTTGGGTGATATATTGGCGATACTGATCCACAAAGTTTTCAACCTGGTCTGGCTCTGCACCCACCCAAGATTCATTGAAGCCGAAGAAGCACAGGAAGACCTCAGGTTCAAACACTTTCAACGGATCGTCAATGGTGGTGTAACTGTTGGGACGCTGCTGCATCCCGACTTCATCAGCGGGCCAACCAAAATTCCGAATTCGCGTTTCCCACTCGGGATGCCGTAAATGCCAGCGGGTCTCGAAGTGACCAAAGAGGTTCATTCGTTCGGCCAGGGAATTGCCGACAAACGCGACTTTCGTACCCTGTGTAAGCTCCAACGGCGTCGACTGAGCGACCAACGATTCAATAGACGCGGCACTGAAAAACAGCCAGCAAAACACGATCCATTTGCGATGGCAGCAGGCAGGAAAAGCAGATCTTGAGCTCATGGAAAATCAAAAGTGGAAAGGAAGCACGGGGTTGTCGGTACGACGCGTTCGTCGCGATAAAGCGTCACGAACAATGCGCACCTACAAACAGAATGGGAAATTCACTGGCCGTCAGGCATTCAGCAACGTCCAAATCAATAGCGAAATAGGCAGGAAGCTTTCGTTGCGACACCCACTGCGGCACCGCGACTCGTGGTCTGTTAACGATCAACATTAGGGTAGTGGAATTCGCAAGAATTCCTGTCACTCGGGGAATTCTGGCGAACTGCACTTCGGACCAACTCTAATTTTTAGCTGTCCCACACCCTTCGACTTTTTATGCTACAGCAGCGTGTAGCGGTCCGCAACAAGCACTGGCCCGACAAGCCAGCCATAAGCTTTACCTAACTGCTACAACTGGACGGTTCTGCGGTCAGGATCACGACTTTGTAACGGTCTATCAAGCTGATCGGTGTTTTTTTCACCGGAGTCCAACGTACGATGGTCCAGGGGAATTGCGGCTGTCCGTTTTCTGCCCAGCAGCCTCCCTGGATGGTGTCTTGGCAAGACGAGATCAATAACGTTGCTTTTGGTTTGACTTTACCTGGCCTCGCGAAGCAGGGAAAGCGAAGAGAACTTGATCGCGCGTTGCATCCTTGAAAAATATTGCTTTCCCAGTGAGTGACGTCGTGCCGAATCGCCCATTTGCTAACGAATCGTTGTCACGGGCTCTTATTTTTCTGGCCTTCCTTGTGATTCACCTGCATAGCTTTTCGTTGCCCCCAGCCGTCAGCAGCGAAGGACTCCAACCCCTCAGCCTCGCTGTAACTGAAGCATCGCGGGGTAGCCTTGCAGAGCACGCACTGTGGCACTGGATCCTGCAACTTGGTTCGCCAAAATATGCCGAGCGTCAACGAGCGATTTTGGAATTGGAACAGGCTGGGCCAGCGGCGCGGCCCGCCTTGCAGGCCAGCTTGGGGCTACCAGATTTAGAAATTCGTAAAAACGCCAGCAAGTTGTTGCGGAGGGGACTGAGCGATCAGTTTGACGCGGAACTGCTGCGGATGCATCGGGCGTCCCAGTCAGGGCATACGTATTCACTTCCCGGATGGCAAATCTATCAGGGGTGCGTCGGTGATACGGAGGCCTCGCGAGCATTGTTCGTCGCGATGGCATCGAGGTACCGGAGGCTGCTGTGTGAACGATTCCAAACACCAGTGCCCCAAGGAAACGGCGAAAGCTTCTTTCAGGAAATTTTAAATCATCCCGTCCACGCCGCGCATGTGCGTGACGGTGATCCCGCGACTTGGGGCCTGCTACTGCTGAACTGGGCGGCTTTACCCGAAGATTGCGGTAACCCGTGGTATGTGCAACGAATCCGCAGCGGGTTGTGCAACACCCGTGCGGCGGTCGTGCTGCGGACCGGCCCACACGCCGCGCCGCTGCGTCTGTTCGTTGCTGAGTTTTTAGATCGGGAGCTAAACGCTGGGGTTCAGCGGGCCTCCCTGCAGATTGCCTTGCAGTGGGAATGCAAACTCCAAGCGGTCCGGCTTGCCAAAGCGGCCTTGGATCCAAGCCACGCCCATTCCGCAGGTAATGTTGCCTTAGCCTTGGCAGTCTTGACCCGCTTGCAACCCGAGACAGCAAGAAAGACATTACCCGATTGGGTACAAGATTCCAGGCCAGCTCAGGTATGGCAAATCATCGCCACAACGCGGAAGCGGGTACAAACACAAGTGGGTGATGTTGCGCTGGCGATGCTACTGACCCTGGAGGGTGTTGACCCTCGCAAAATCGGATTTGAAGACTTGGAAGCCGATCCACTGACCATCTATCGCGAGCACAGCATGGGCTTTGAAAATGAACACCAACGTACCATCGCACGGCAAACGGCTATGCAGTACATCGGCAACCATTTACCCTCTGCAGTACAGGTTCAGAATTGAACCTTCGTTATTTCCACGTATGGGAACGCGATGGCTGTCTGGATTGATTTACCGCTTGCCGCACGTCTAGGCATCCTGGCCCTGTTCGGGCTGTTGCTGGGAAGCTTGGCGAATTGGGCAATTGAACGATTGGCCTACTTCAAGTCCAGTGCCAGTCCCTGGTCACCGTTGCCCGCTGGCGTAACGCAGCGATCTCTGTGGACACGGTTGCCGATTGTTGGCTGGTGGTTTCGCGGCGAGGAAAGCCCATCGCAACATCAGGCCGCACGTCTGCGTCTGGAGCAAATGGGATACGAGGTGCCAAGCGACTGGCGTCCGCGGTGCCCATTCTGGCTTCGGCCCATGTGCCTGGAAATTTTCACGACGTTCGCGCTGCCTTGGTTATATTGGCACCAGGTCCCCACCGGTTCACTACTGCCCGAACCAATATCTGGACTAGCCGCAGAGGCGGTAAACGCACAGTGGTTCGAACGGATGTTTTGGGGACATGCGGTATTGCTGTTCCTCATGACGATCGCCACGTTCATCGATTTTGACGAACAGT
>SLFV01000376.1 GCA_007124075.1 Roseimaritima sp. | reverse complement strand
GTATTACATTCGTTTGGTTGATAGTGAGCAACGGTCGTTTTCGTTTTCTCGCATGGTGGGTGCCCTACTGCGGTTTGATCCTGCGGCCGCGTTCCGGGGAAATTATTCACAACGCGATAAAATGTCGGAAGTTCGCAGTCGCTTAAACCAGTTGGGCGATTTACAGATATCGGTCCGTAATTTAACCTCGCTTCGCACCGGTTCGGGATCGGATATTGACTTCTCCATCACCGGCCCCAACCTGGATCGATTGCTGCAGTTCAGCCACCGGCTACGGGAACAAGCCCGCCAGATGCCGCAATTGGCGGACACGTATGTGACCTTGCAGATTGATAACCCGGAGCTCCTCGTGGCGATCGATCGCCAGCGTGCGGCCGCGTTAGGGGTGGATGTCACGGAAATCGCCGAAACGCTACGAATTGCGGTTGGTGGTGATGATCGCGTCTCTCGATTTGTCGATCACGATTTGGACGATGCCTACGATGTCGAGGTACGCTTGGTAGGCATTGATCGCAATGACATTGACTCCATTTCGCAATTGTACGTTCGCACGGGGGGCCAGGCGGTAAGTGTTCCTTCGAATCCCCCCGGCGATGCTTGGAGCGGAACGCTGGCATCAGTTGATGCTGCGGATACCGCTGGGCTGTCACCATCGTCGCTTAGTCGTATCGACAACGTGGTAGATTTTTCATTTGCCACGAACGCCTCGCGTATCGACCGATTAGGACGGCAGAAGATGGTCGCGGTTCGGGGAAATATTGCTGCTGGCTACGGTCTAACCGACGGTTTGGACGCCATGTGGCAAGCGATTGAAACCCTGGAACTTCCCGAGGAAATGGATATTCAGGTATTGGGGGGCGGACGCGAATTGGAGCGAACAATCCGTGATTTTCAGTGGATCTTTTTTCTGTCGATGGTTTTCATGTACATCGTGCTGGCGGCACAATATGAACATCTTGTTTATCCACTGGTTATCCTCGCATCGCTGCCGCTGGCCGTCCCTTTCGGTTTGATCTGCCTGTATTGGGGTGGTGAAACGCTGAACCTGTATTCCTGCATGGGAATCTTGGTGCTGTTTGGGGTGGTGAAGAAGGCCGCGATTCTGCAGGTCGATCAAACAAACGCTTTGCGCCGTCGCGGTATGGATCGTCAGACAGCGTTGATGCGCGCGAATCGCGATCGCTTACGTCCGATTTTGATGACAACGGTGTCCTTCGTTGCGGGACTACTTCCTTTGTTGATCGCCACGGGGCCTGGCGCTGAGGAGCGACGTTCGATCGCGGTACTGGTGGTCGGAGGTCAGACATTGTCGCTGCTGTTGACACTGATCGCGATTCCGGTCCTGTATACTTTCTTGGACGATCTGTCGGGACTTCTCTGGCGATCAGCCGCGGCGGATCCCGCAGATCAGGATGTCACGAACGAGCCCGCAAGTTAGACGAGCGGTAGAGAAACGGGGTCGAACAGATCGCCGCACAAACAAACGGCTACGCCAGTCGCGACCGGATACGGAGTCACCAGCCCCCGCGGTTCATTTTTCGGTTGCACCGTCCGATGCTTGCTCCTTTGTCGCGGTACTGCCGCTTAGAAGCGCCGATTTCTTAGCGACGCGATACTTATCGATGACATCCTTGACCCGATAAGGGTTGGGCATCCCGTTGACATCGATTTCGATTCCACCTTGCCCCGCACTGCTGATCGAAATCCGCCCAGTACCTAGGACACGTTGCGCGGCCGTCTGATGCATTTGCACGTTGCGCACGTCGCCATGCCAAACCTCCGAAACCGCTCGGCTAAGCCAGCCTCGATGCAAGCTGGTGCGCATGTTGGTTACCGTAAGAACCGTGGACCGACTGCGAACATACCAAACAATAAGAATCGGAATACCGACCCCGACCAAACACAAAACCAAGGTCAGCACGTAACCAACGGGATGGTTACGGAACATCGATGGGGATTCTTTGTACAGCGTTTCTTCCATCACCCATTGCCAAGTCGGTAGGTTTGTGGGGCGGTCCAATCGAGCTTATGGTTTTGCATCGCGGGATAGTCCACTGCGATTTGCCACGGCATGCAGCGGGTCCTCCGGCCATTGGTGCTTAGGATAACGACGACGCAGGTCTTTGCGAACCTGCGGATACGTGTTTTGCCAAAAACTAGCAAGGTCTTCCGTGATCTGTTGTGGTCGATAATTTGGCCCCAAGAGATGCAGTTGCAACGCAACTTTTCCCGCCGCAATCCGTGGCGTCTCGGTCCAGCCAAATAGTTCCTGCAAGCGTACGGCCAAGACTGGGGGTTGGTCGCCGGAATAATGGATGACCATCTCGTTTCCACTAGGGACCCGCAGGCGTTCCGGTGCATAGCGATCGATAAGCTGTTGCTGGTCGTACGTCAAGCAAGAACGCGCGTATTGATCCCAGGGAGCCAAGCGGAGTTCCGCCAAACTACGAGGCCCAAGGCAAAGTTGCCAGCAAATCCGCTCAAGCTTGCCTTGGTCCAACTGAGGCAATTCCAGTTCCGGGCACCAGCGGGCGACACTGCGGACTCGCAGCAACCACCGCTGCAGCTTTTCGTCTTCTGGAAATACTTGTTTCCAATGTCGTAAAGCGTGCTGGTAAAGCAAGTCTTGTGTTTGTTCACTGGCGATGAATTCCAGCGGTGCCTCACGCAGCAAGAGGCCATTCCAGTAGTGTCGCCGCCGCCGCACAACCTGTTTTTGTGTTGGATGAAAAAAACATTCATCTCGCCTTTCCCAGTGCCGCTCGTCCAGCCATTCGGGCAGCACCAACGAGGCCTTACGAACCTTCGCGTCGGTTGCGCCCTGTTGAACATCAATCGCAACAAACAGATCGCCTTCTTGCACACATGATTGGCCATCCAGTCGCATTCCCAGGCCATTGGCGGCGACGGCACGCTCATTTCGGACGGCCCTGCGCTTGGCCAACCGATCGGGATAGGCGGCCAGCAATGCGCGCATCAACAATTCGTCGGGATCCGCACTGGCCGACCCTTGGGCCGCGGCCTCTTCCCCCGCTTCAGCTTGCGGCTTTGACATTTCTCGCAGTTGGTCGGCAACACGCAGCACATGTTTTGCTGCCGGGACATTAAGGTGATCGCCTCCTTCTCGCGGTGAACCGGCTGCGCGGCTAGCGAAGTCGGTTAAGCGATGCACCTGATCCACGATATCGGACTTTCCGGCCGAGGGGCTGAGTGGGGCAACGCGTTGACCTCGGATTTTAACTTGCGGCGGGCGGTGCGCGGATCGAAACGGGTCACGCTCGCTTAGTAGAGCTGCAGCGACACTGGTTTGACCAGAAATTCCTAAATCGCGACCGGCCAACAGCAGTCTTGCCAACCGTGGATGAATCGGCATCCTCAGCATCTGTTTTCCCAGTCCGGTCAACTGCTTGCCATCGATCGCATCCAACTGCCGTAACAGGTCCGTCGCGTTTTGGACCGCCGTCTTCCTGGGGGGATCAAGCCAGGGAAAATCGTGGATTTGATGTTCGCCCCAACCGAACAAGCTCAGCACAGCGGCGGCACAATCACCACGTTGAATCTCTGGCGTATCGGCCAGCGGTCGTCCTCGGTTGGCATTTTCCGGCCATAACCGGTATGCGTATCCGGGTGCCGTTCGCCCCGCCCTCCCGGATCGCTGGTCCGCAGCAGCAATAGAAATCGGTTCGACCTCCAATTTGGGCAATCCAACCGAGGGATCAAACCGCAAAACTCTTGCCAGTCCACTGTCGATCACGATCGTTACGTCGGGGATAGTGATCGAAGTTTCTGCGACATTGGTGGCAAGCACGATTTTTCGTTTTCGGCTTGGACGCAACACCGCATCCTGCTCGTCCGGGGGCAGGTCGCCATAGAGCGGCATCAACGTCGCTTGCTTCGGAGCGATGACCTGGCGGGCTTGCCGCAATACGCGGCGAATCTCCCCCACACCGGGCAGAAAGACAAGGATGTGCCCTTCGGTTTTCGTACTACGGAGCAGTTTCTCCAGAAGGTTCGTGATCTCCTGTTCCAGCTTGTTCTTGATTGCCGGGAGGGAATAGTTGATTTCAACCGGATAACTGCGGCCGTCGCTTTGCACACAAGCCGTCGCGCAGTCGTGGCGTCGAAGGAAATCAGCGATCGGCTGCGGGTCCAGTGTGGCGCTCATCACGATCAACCGCAGGTCGGGCCGGACGGTTTGCTTCAGACGCACCAGCATCCCCAAGGCAAGATCGACTTCCAGTGAACGTTCGTGGAATTCATCCAGCAGGACTGCACCGATTCCCTTCAAGAAAGGATCGGCTTGCAAGCGTCTCAGTAAGACCCCGGTGGTTGCAGTGACGATTCTTGTCTGCGGACTCCAGCGTTTCTCAAAACGGACTTGATACCCGACCTCTTCGCCAACCTTGGTTTGGCATCCGTCCGCAATGCGGGCGGATGCGGCACGAGCCGCCAAACGACGTGGTTGAGCGATCCAGATTTGGCCTTCCACCTGTCCCCACCGCAACAAAGCCAGCGGCACACCGGTCGTTTTGCCAGCACCGGGGGGAGCCTTCAGGATGACGTTGGTTGGGTCCGCTACCGCGGCAAGGACTTCCGACAGCACAGCGTCAATTGGTAACGAATCAGTGAGGATTGCGGGCGTCCGGTCATCCGTCATACGCTGCATCTTGTTTATTCCTGAATCAGTTGTTCGATCGCGCTGGCGGATGCTTGCAGCATGGGACCACCAATCGTGTGATCACCGGGGAACGGCATAAAATTAACGTTCACGCCCGCAGCGACTAGCAGATCGCGGAGGGCTTCGGCACTGCTGAACGGCAGGATCGAATCACTGGTTCCATGGCTCTGCAGAACCTGGGTCTCAGTCAAACGCTTGGCCAATGGCTGCCAAACCGGACGACACACCAAGGTCCCAGACATTTGCAGTAACAACTGGGGCGGTTGGTCCAGGCCTCGCAGCGCCGCGTCCAATGTCAGCATCGCTCCCTGGGAAAAACCAGCAAGAACCAAGCGTTTGTGGTCGCCCTCCAGTTCAGCAACGACTTGCTGAACCGTTTCGGCAAACAATTGCCGCGCTTGGTCGATGCCCGGTGGCTCCTGATCGTGCAGTTCCGAAAATCGGTTGGTATGCATTAATGACATCAAACGCTGCATATTTAGCGGCCACCATGCCCGAGCATTGGGCATCCCCAAATCCGCGAGGCTGTAAGGGGCAGCAGGAAAGACGAAACGTACCGGAGCGGATCGATCGCCCAGCCAATCGATCCATTGGGCTCCCAAAGGCACCAAGTCATCCCCCGGCGCGCCATATCCATGGCAGGCCACCACGGCCACGCTACAGGGCTGACCAGAGTCAATCACAACGCAGGTCAGCCCGCAGATATTTTTTTGGTATGCTTTCATTGTCTGTACTGGTTCCGCCTGATTGTCGATTCCGTATTTCGGGTGATAGCAATCCTCACGCTCGCGTCAACTTAGTCACGCGTCCCGTTGAAACCCATTCGGCGACGTAAATGTTGCCTTGTTGGTCGAAGCAAGCATCGTGGGGATGAATAAAATGGCCGTCTTGCCAACGGCTTTCGTCGCTACGAATGGTAAACCCTTTCGATGCGTCGCGATCGGCCATTATCCGTTGCCGATCGTCCCCCAAAGTCGCAACGGTTTGAAATTGGCTGTCCAGCAGCGAGACACGCGCAACCAGTTCCGGTATCAGCCACAACCCATTGTGAGCATCTGCGTTGGCAGGCAAGCCAAAATCCGGCACCGTTTGCTGATAGTTGCCGTCCAGGTCAAAGATCTGTAACTGGTTACGCGCACGGTCACAAACGACAATTTGCGACGGTTGACCTTGCTGTTGGTCGATCCACAATCCATGCGGCGTCTGAAAGGTTCCCTCCCCTTTTCCCGGACCACCGAAACAGGAAATCCACTGTCCATCGGCGTCGTAGCGATGGATAAAGAAACTTCCATAGCCGTCAGCCAGGTAGAATCCACCGTCAGGCAGGAAAGCAAAATTCGTGGGCAGGAAGCGGTCGCGTCCCCAGATCTTTTGCGGATCGGAGGCCTCCGCCGCCGCGTAGTGTCCCGCTTGCATAGGTGCAAACTGTTGCCAAACAAGTTCCCCCGTGGTGCTGAGCTTGGCAAATGTTTTGACTTGCTGGTAAGCCGCCACGTAGAGGAAGTCAGTACCGCTTTCGCGACGAATTTCAATCCCGTGCCCCCCACCTTG
>SLFV01000421.1 GCA_007124075.1 Roseimaritima sp. | reverse complement strand
GATCGGATGATCGTGACAACGAGCACAGGCAAGATCCATGTCCAACAAACCACGACCGATTTGCTGGGTCAAGGTGACGCTGCGTTGGCCAGCCAACGCCGAAAGCCATGCCTTGGACGCAGCATACGCGGGGGAACCTTCCTCCTGCGTGACGAAAAATTGGCGAATCAGTTCATCAAAAGGTTTCCCATCAGCAATCGCGTTGGCGACGAAGTTTGTCAATAAATCTTGCGATTCCCCGGATAGCCTCTTCCAGCCGGGGCCCAGGACCTGCAACAGTAACCGTTGACTTACGACCCGACTGGGAACCTCTTCCCTCAATGCTTCAGCAATCCGCGCAGCATCCTTCACCGATTCGGGGGGTAATTGTATCGCCAGACGCTCCTGGAGCCTGACGACCATTTTCTCGGGGCTCGTTTCCCCCGTCGGTTGGATTTCAAACTCCTTCCATGCGGCGGCTAACCTCTGTTGGATCGTCGCCTGAATCGTCTTTGTCGGATCTTTTTCACGTTGCGGACGCTGGGGAACCGGAAGTTCAACTCCGGGTCGATTCATTGCGGTGGAGGGCGAAAAGGGAAGCGCATCCATCGCCAACGATCGTGGTTCACCATTGCCCGCTGCTGGCTTGCTAGACTGCGACAGGCTGCCCGCACCAAGCTGTGGGTCGACGCTGTCGATATTCGCACGGTCCGACACCTGAGGGCTGGACGAAGTGGGGGCCGTTGCCACCGCCAACGGTCGCGGCTTTCCACCGGAATCCGCTGCGGGGGGCGGATCCACCTGGGGTGAATGCCGAATTTCCGGATCGTCGGGCAGTCCCTCTGCACCGTGCCCCGAACGACCACCAGCCGCAAGGTCGACGTGTTTCAACCCGCCATCTCGGCCTCGCAGAGCGAAGCCTACCGCCAAAACCGCGACCGATGCTGCGATCAGCGAAATCGCAGCCGCTAACAGATGTCGCTTGCCCATGGGCCGCTCGATCGACAACGAACCTGCCAGCGCGGGCGAGACGCGATTCCCTGCCGCCAACTGGGCAAGCACAGATGCGGTGACATCTGGAGGCCCAGAACGCCCGAAGGCTTCCGACAAGAAAGCGTCCAGCAATGCGTCCTCTAACGCACTGCCCCCACCCCCTAGGTGTTTTTGATTTTCTGACTCAGACATTCTCGTAATTGCTCTTTTGCTCGTTGAATCAAATTCCGAGCCCCATGCTCCGTAATCCCCAGTTCGCTCCCGATCTCCGAGCGACTGGACGAAGACGCGTACCGCATCCGCAACGCCAACCTTGCTCGATCAGTCAAACCGTTCAGGCACTCATGCAGGGCGTCCAAGTACTCATCACCACTTAAATCTGCCCCCGCCCAGCGATTCCAGACCTCCTCCACCTGTTCGTAGGTCAGGATCTCCTTGCTACGGCTCATTTTGCGGTGGTGGGATGCCAACAAATTGTGAGCCACCCGGCACAGATAAACCGAAGTCGCTTTGTCACTGTATTGAACGAACGAGGGACGCTGCAGTACCCGCAGAAATGTCTCCTGCGTCAAATCGTCCGCCAGCGCAACCTCACATCCCAGACTACGCAAGAACCGCCAGACGCCCACTTGGTGACGTCTGATCAATTCTTCCGGTGTCCTTTCAATTTGCTCGCTAATGCCGGCCTGCGGGGCTGTTTTGGCGTGATTCAAGACGCACGTGCCACAAGGGTGAAGGTACCTTACGACACCAATTCGCGAATGACCTTACCACCATTGGCGATCTTCATCGGCCGACCGCTTTTGGAGGTGTAGGTCGTTTCCAGCGAGATGCCTAGGCCGCGGAAGACGGTTGCCATCAAATCCTCGCTGCTAAACGGTTCGGTCTCCACCGTTGTACCATCAGTGCTGGTTTCGCCGACCGCCAAACCACCCTTGATACCTGCACCACCCACAACACAACTCCATGCCCGTGCGTAGTGATCGCGACCCGCGTTGGCGTTGATTCGAGGCGTGCGCCCGAATTCACCCATCCAAATGATTGCGGTGCTTTCCAGCAAGCCACGCTGTTCCAGGTCCGAAGTCAACGCGGACATCGCCTTGTCAAGTTGCGGCAACTTGGTGTCGGCCAACGTCGGGAAGATCCCGTTGTGGTTGTCCCAACCCCCGAGGTCGACTTCCACAAACGGCACGCCCGCCTCTACCAACCGACGTGCCAACAAGCAGCCTTGGCCAAAGCCGTTGGTGCCGTACATCTCCTTCGTCTCTTCCGGTTCCTTCTCAACCCGAAACGCCTCCATCTGATCGCTGGTCATCAAATCGAGCGTCTTCTTCAGCACCTTTTGATGCTCGCTGGCCGCAGAACCGCGAGTCCGATTGATGAACCCACTTTCGATCACGTCCAACGCCGCCATACGCTGCAACAAACGCTTTTCCTCCAGCTTCATATCCAGGTTGCGAATCCGGCCATTGCTGGTCACGCTAAACGGTGCCCAAGCCATCCCCAGGAACCCAGGGCCTGTACTGGAACCACCAACCGAAACAAACGGTGGGATCGCCAGCCCTTCACGCTGGTGAAACAATTCGTGTGCCACTACGCTGCCATAGCCCGGATGTTCGATGTTCGGGTTGGGAACGAAGCCCGTGTGCATGTAATAACGGCCGCGATTGTGATCGGCCTCGCGAGTGCTCATCGAACGCACGACCGATAGGTTGTGCATCTGCTTCGCCGTCAGCGGCATATGTTCCGAAATCTGCATATTCCCGGTCGTGCTAATCGGACGAAACGGCCCCCCCGTCGCGGAGCCGGGCTTCAGGTCCCAAATATCCATCGTCGAAGGACCGCCACCCATCCACAGCAGGATCGCAGACTTCCGCTGCTTACTCATTTCCGAAGCATGGGTTTGGATCGTATTGCCAACCAATGCGGCCGTTCCGGCCAAGGCCGATGCGCCTGCCATGTGCTTGGCAAAGTGACGTCGGGTCATTCCGGCGGGCGTCGCCCACGGCAAACCAAGATTAGTAAACATCGTTAAAAGGCTCCTCGGCCAAAAATTCTTTAACAGACTAGTAATGACTGGGGTAAAGCCGCGTAAAACGCCCCCCCAAGACACATTCCGCACCACCGCATCAGTGCTGCATGATGAACTCGTTACTGTTCAGTAATGCCCACCAAACATCCTGCAACATTTCCGCCGTATCCCCTCCGCGAGCCACCAGCAGTTTCGCCGCAATCGCCTGCTCGGATCGCGTCGCACGACGTGCCAATCCAGCCAAAAACAAACTATCCACCTTGGCGCTGGCGCGATTCTTATTGGCCGCAATATCGCCCAGAAAAGTGCCCCTATCCGATGCGATCGCTTTCTTGATCAAATCACCATTGAACATCATCAACGCCTGCGGAATCGATCCGTTAAACGTCGTCGCCTCGTCTCCTTCGTCGGTCCCAAATGCGACCACAAATTGCCGCAGCCAGCGGCGACGCTCCTGCTCCTGCTTTTCGTAAGACCCCGCGGCGCCAGCCCCAGTGACCGCCACCAGCGACTGATAAAGCTGCTCGGCTTGCATCTGCCTCAAGTAAAAATGCGAAAACTTCGGCGTCTCCCCCATCGTTGGGTCGTCGATTTCGTTGGCGGACGTCATCTGAGCGGTCAGTTGGTACGGCTTGCTGAGCGTGATCCACTCAATTAACAACTTTGGGTCGTAACTATGCTGTCGGACTTGTTGCCCCAGGTAATCCAGTAGCTCAGGATGCGACGGCGGGTTGTGCGGACCCAGGTCATCGATCGGCTTGGTAAATCCATACCCCAAAAATTGAGACCACATTCGGTTGACAAACATTTTGTCCAGGAACTCGCTTTGAAGCATCAATTTTGCCAGTTCCTCGCGACGATTCACATCACTTAGAAAACCACTGGGAGATACCTCCTGCCCGTCAATGAAGACCGGGTAGGCAACCTTGGTCAAACCGTTGCGCAACTCATAAAAAATCAACGCGTCTTCGGGGTCACCACCTTCACCCGCGAAATCCTCGTTCACCAACTCCGCATGCTCCACATCCCGCGTCCCCGAGACGTATCGGCGCAGTGCGCGCGTCTGCCGAAAAAACGCGTTGAACTCCCAGAATTTCTGCTGCTTCCATTGATTGAAGGGGTGGTTGTGGCACTGCGTGCACTGCACCTGTTGCCCCAGCAACAACCGAGACACACTGCTGGTCGCCAGGACCGCCTGCTCCGCGTTGACCTTGTCGGCCAAAAAGTTCGTTGCCCCGTTGAAATTTTCGGTTCCTGGCTTGGTCGACCCCTCGGCGGTCACCAAGTCGTACACCATTTCGTTGTAAGATTTATTCGCGGCAAACGAATCACGCAAGTACTTCAGCATCCCATCCCGATTGGTTAACGAATTCCGCTCACTACCCCCGCTGCGTCCAATCAACACATTGGCCCAGATCGTCGCCCAGTTCTCCGCGTATTCCTCAGTGTAACGATCGTCATACAGTAGGCTTTGCACCAACTTCTGACGCTTGTTGCGATCGCGACTGGACATAAACGCGTTCAGTTCGTCCAGCGTGGGAATCCGCCCGATAATGTCCAGGTGAACACGTCGACACCACTTGGCATCATCGACTTCCGATGCGGGACGAATTTCATAGTCCCCCCAGCCCTGCTGGATATGCTGGTTGATGACCTTCACCTGCTCGTAGTCCGACTGCGCAGCGCAAGACGCAGCAAAATGACTCGCCAACCCGCAAACAACTAGCACCGCCAGCAAACTCGGGACCAGCTTGCGATGCGAATCGTATTTCTGTTTAAGCCACAACCGCGACATTTGATCGATACCTTCGACATTGAAAAGAAAATTCTTACCACCACCAGGTACAGCGCAGTGCATCGTCCTGTGACGCTCCTCCGCACCATCCCCGCCGGCTGTACTGGTTGAACGCCAATGTGGCGGACCTTGTACCCATAATTCACAAGCAACTGGGATTATACCCACAATCGCGGGGAACTTCAAAAAACGGGGGCACGCGGCGGTCTCTGTCCTACGAAGCGAGGGAAGGATCTGCTACAGTTAGCCCGTCCTGTACGTATCAAACCCCAGCCCCCCTGAAAGCTGTGCCGCGTCGCGAAGATATCAAGAAGATTTTGCTAATTGGCAGCGGCCCGATTGTTATCGGGCAAGCTTGCGAGTTCGATTACTCGGGAACCCAGGCCTGCAAAGCGCTCCGGGAGGAGGGATATCAGGTCGTGCTGGTCAACAGCAATCCGGCCACCATCATGACCGATCCCGCCACGGCTGACGGTACCTATATCGAACCGTTGACCTGGGAGATTGTGGAAAAAATTATCGCCAAGGAACGCCCCGACGCGCTGTTGCCAACACTCGGCGGGCAAACAGGGCTGAACGTGGCGATGGATCTGCAGCGGCATGGTGTGCTGGAAAAGTACGCGGTGGAAATGATCGGGGCCAACGCGCAGGTGATCGCCAAGGCGGAGGAGCGCGAGCAGTTTAAGCAGGCGATGGAAAAGATCGGCCTGGATATGTGTCGCGGCGAAACGGTCAAAACGTTGGAGGATGCTCGCCGTGTGATGGGAGATGTGGGGCTGCCATGTGTGGTCCGCCCCAGTTTCACTCTCGGGGGCAGCGGTTCTGCAATCGCGTACAATCGTGACGATTTTGATTCGCTGGTACAAAACGGGTTGAACCAAAGCCCCGTGACGGAGGTGTTAATCGAAGAATCGATCATTGGTTGGAAGGAGTACGAAATGGAGGTGATGCGCGACATGGATGATAATGTCGTGATCATCTGCAGCATCGAGAATTTTGATCCGATGGGGGTACACACGGGCGATTCGATCACGGTCGCTCCGGCCCAGACGCTGACGGATAAGGAATACCAACGAATGCGGGAAGCGTCGTTGGCGGTGATCCGTGAAATCGGGGTCGAAACGGGGGGCTCCAATATCCAGTTTGCTATCCACCCGGATACGGGGCGGATGATCGTGATTGAGATGAACCCGCGGGTTTCGCGTTCGTCGGCCCTGGCCAGCAAGGCGACGGGGTTTCCCATTGCCAAAATCGCGGCAAAGCTGGCTGTTGGTTACCGGCTGTGGGAATTGCCCAACGATATCACGCGGAAAACGAAGGCGTGCTTCGAACCGACGATCGATTACGTGGTGACCAAAATTCCTCGGTTCGGGTTTGAAAAATTCCCCGAGGCGGACGCCACGTTAACCACGCAGATGAAAAGCGTGGGGGAGACG
>SLFV01000491.1 GCA_007124075.1 Roseimaritima sp. | reverse complement strand
GGGGGGTTTGGGGGGGGGGCCGAGGGTTAAGACACGCACCTGGTGCCCGCGGTTGGCCAAGCCGCTCGCTAATTCAGTCAAGCAACGCTCGGCCCCCCCCACTGCCAGTTCTGTGATGATCAAGTCGATTTTCATGGATCTGTCGGGATTAATCGTTGTGCCAAGCAAAAAAGGGAGGGGCGGCTTTCTGTCTGCATCTGCGGTATCACGGGTATCGGAATTTACAGTTATCGTCGAGTATGCGTACGATACCGCGAACTTTGTAAAAAACGAACCGTTGTGACGGTTCGTGAACTCGCTTAGCTATTGCATTAACATGAAATCGAAATATCGTTAGCTAACGAGTATTCGTCTTCTTTCTCAAGTTTACAGTGAGCAAGATATGCCAACAGAAAATTCAACCGAACAGCCTCGCCAAATCGTCATCGTTGGTGGCGTTGCGGGGGGGGCCTCCGCGGCTACACGAGCCCGGCGAATGAACGAGCGAGCGGAAATCATTTTGCTGGAGAAGGACCCCGATGTGTCGTTTGCGAATTGCGGTTTGCCCTATCACATCGGCGAGGAAATTCCAGATCGTGGCGACTTGTTGGTTGCGACGCCGGAGTTCTTGCGACAACGGTTTCGCCTGGACGTTCGGACCAACCATGAAGTGATCGCCATCGACCGCAGCCTAAAACGTGTCCAAGTCCGCAAGACTGACACCGAGCGCGAAGGCGAAACCCTGTGGATTGATTATGACAAACTGATCCTGGCTCCCGGTGCGTCTCCGATCCACCCCAACCTTCCAGGCTGCGATGCTCCGAATGTGCTGACTTTGCGAAATCTGGTGGACACCGATCGAATCAAAGCTTACGTCGACCAAGCGAATGTTCAGCGAGTGATCGTTGTGGGAGCTGGGTACATTGGTTTGGAGATGGTGGAGCAATTGGTGCGGCGGGAAAAGCAGACGACCTTGGTCGAACTGCAACCGCACGTGTTGCCGCTATTGGATGCGGAAATGACGCAACCGATTGCGGCGGAATTGCAACGTCAGGGTGTCGATTTGCATTTAGGGGTGGGGATCCAGGGGGTAGAAACGTCCGCGGGGCGCGCAACCGGTGTAACGCTTAGTAACGGGGAAACCTTAGCGGCTGATTTGGTTGTTTTGGGGATCGGTGTACGCCCCAATGTGGATCTGGCAGTCGCTGCGAATTTGCCGGTGGGAGCCACGGGGGGGATTGAGGTCAACGACCAGATGCAAACCCATGATCCCGACATTTATGCCGTCGGCGACGCCGTGGAATATGTGTTCGGTCCCACGGGTCAGCGGCAGCGAATCGCTTTAGCGGGGCCAGCAAACCGCGCAGGACGGTTGGCTGGCCAACATGCCGCGACAGATCAAGCCGCCGCCATGGCTCCGGTGCAAGGCTCCTCGGTCGTTCGTGTCTTCGAAATCAGTGCGGCAATGACAGGTTTGACAGAAAAACTGGCGGATCGACTGGGAGTTGCGGTCCGTAGCGTTACGATCGTCGCCAAACATCATGCAGGCTATTTCCCAGGCGCGCAGGCAATGACGCTGAAACTGACCTATGACCCCGAATCGGGCCGAGTGCTGGGTGCGCAGGCTGTCGGTGGTGCGGGGGTCGACAAGCGAATCGACGTAATTGCCACGGCGATGCATTTTCAAGCTTCGGTCCGGCAGTTGGCGGAACTGGATTTGTGTTATGCCCCACCGTTTGGATCAGCCAAGGATCCCGTCCACATGGCTGCCTTTGCGGCTTGCAACCAGTTGGATGGGGTCGAGCAATTTCAACGTTTCGATTCGGATTTGTCGTCCTTCCAGGTCGTAGATGTCCGCACGCCGGGTGAGATCAGTCGTGTCCCGCTGCATGACGCTCCGCACGCGATCGCGATTCCGGTGGACCAACTGCGCGATAGGATCGGTGAATTGGACGCGGATCGCCCCACCGTCGTCTCCTGTGCGGTTGGAATTCGTGGTCACCTTGCATCCAGGATTCTGAAACAGCATGGTTTTCAAGTTGCTAACCTGTCGGGGGGTGCCACGCTGCGAAACCGATTGGCAAACATCGACTAAGCCTGGGCGATTGACTTGCGAGTTTTGCTGTTTGACATTGATGGGACACTTTTGTCCGCTGGGGGAGCGGGCCGTGTCGCGTTGCGCAAGGCGGTTCAGACGGCCTTCGGGCACCCCGCCCCGAATTGTCAGTTGCAGTTTGCCGGTCGCACGGACGCGGAGTTGCTGCGCAAGCTATTGCTTCAGAATCAATTACCAACCACAAACGCCAATCTGCAACGTTTGATTAGACATTATTTGCGGCATCTGCCCGGCGTCTTGTCGGCCTGCCCAGGGACTCTTCTGCCCGGAGTGGTCGCGTTGTTGGAAGAGTTGGCGGATGCGGAAGGCGTTATGATTGGCTGCATGACGGGTAACCTAGCCGCGGCCGCGCAGATCAAACTAACGCATTTTGGCTTATGGGAAAGTTTTTTTGCCTGCGGGATGCTGTTCGGTGGCGATGAGTGTCACCATCGCGAACAGCTTGCCGAGACCGCATTGCGGGAACTGGTCGCGAGATTTGCTGACCGCCCTTTTGATGTTTGGATCATTGGCGATACGCCACGCGATATTGAGTGTGCGCGAGCGATTGGGGCACGTGTGCTGGCCTGCAGTACGGGGGAGCACTCAGGGGAGGTACTGGCGGCTTACGATCCCGATCATTTGATTGATGATTTTTCGCGAACCGCCGATGTCGTTCGTTTGTTGGTGCCTGGTTGTCTTTGACCGTATCGCGACCGGTTGGCAGTGATCCAATGGACAAGCCGCCCCGTTGTGACAGACCTTTGCGGCGGAATCTGCTACAACAATGGGCAGCGTCGTGGAAGAATGTCCTGTTGAGTGAACCTGATGATGCCGATTCCCCCAATTTAACCCTCTGCCACCTCGTTCCCTGGCGAGGATAATGGTTGGGGGGGCCGGTGAGGCAAACAAACAGTAGAACGGAACATGCGAATTGGAATACTTGCGCTGCTGCATGAATCGAATACGTTTATCGCTCAACCGACGACGGTGGAGCGTTTCCGAGAAGATATTTTTTTGGAAGGCGAACCGATCCTTGCCAAATTTTCCGGAGCCCATCACGAACTGGGCGGGTTTCTTTTTGGTTTGCAAGTCTCCAGTCCAGGTCGATCGTCGACGATCACACCTGTTCCGCTGGCTGTATTTCGAGCTACCCCCAGCGGACCTATCTGTGATGCGGCGCTGCACCAGATGCTTGATCGCATGTTGTTCGCCTTGGATCGTCAGGAACGGTTGGATGGTTTGTTGATCGCCGCCCACGGGGCTGCGGTCGCTCAGTCGCATCTAGATGCTGATGGGTACTGGCTCAGCGAGATTCGGCGGCGGGTGGGGGAAACGATGCCGATCATTGCGACGCTTGACGCGCACGCAAACCTTTCGAAACGGATGGTTTCCAGTTGCAATGCTCTGATCGGGTATCGAACGAACCCTCATCTGGATCAGCGGCAGCGAGGCGAAGAGGCGGCCAGGTTGATGCTGGCGACGTTGCGGAACGAGGTGCGCCCAACCATGTCTGCGGTTTTTCCACCCCTGGTGATCAATATCGAGCGTCAGGGGACCACAGAGCCCCATTTGCGCCCCCTGTACGAGTTGGCTGACCAGCAATTGAGTCTTCCTGGAGTGCTTTCCAACAGCATCTTGTTGGGATTTCCCTACTCCGACGTACCCGAACTGGGGGCAGCAGCGATCGTTGTTTGCAATGACAATCTGGAGCAGTCCTGCCGGCTGGCAGATCAGTTAAGCGATTGGATGTGGCGGCATCGGGACACGTTGCGAGGAGACTTGATCGATGTTCCTGCCGTCCTGGATCTTTGTCTGCGAGAACCTGCAGATCGGCGGATTTGTTTGTTGGATATGGGGGACAACGTGGGTGGGGGTTCCGCAGCCGATGGTACAATCCTGGCGGCGGAACTGTATCGTCGTCGCATCGGCCCTGCGTTTGTATGTATTTGTGATCCGGTGGCGGTTGCTGCCTGCAACGCCGTTTCGCCGGGAACGGCGTTGCGTTTGCGTGTCGGTGGTCGAGTGGATCGGCAGCATGGGCCTCCGTTGGAATTGTCGCTGGTTGTGGTATCGAAACATGCTGGCGATTTCCGTGAATCGCGTCCTCGGCATGGTGGGATTACCGATTTCGATCAGGGACAGACCGTGATCGTCCGAGCGGTTGACGCACCATTGACGATAATGCTGACTTGCCGGCGGATGGTTCCCTTCAGCTTGAATCAACTAACCGCCTGCGGTCTGGAACCACGTAATTTCCGAATTCTAGTAGCCAAAGGCGTTCACGCACCACTGGCTGCTTACCGGGAGGTTTGCGACTGCTTCTATCGTGTCAACACTCCCGGCAGCACGGACGCCGATTTGGAACACTTGCAGTACCAACATCGCCGCCGTCCGTTGTTTCCGTTCGAGTCGTCGGTTCCGCGTCCCTTGGCGGGAGAGTGTAATGCGGATTAGCAGCCTGCTGAAAAAAGGGCTGACACTCTCGGATCTCCGAGTTTCCAATGTCTTAGCGAGGTGTCCCGAGGGGCTCCCTTTTCCAACAGGCCGTCCACGCCGTTGATGATTTCATCTCCATAAAGGTTTCGGCATGCAGGCCACCATGACCCGTCGCTACGTGATCGGTATCAGCGTGGTCATGGCGTTCGTCATGTACCTGCATCGGCTTTGTTTGGGGGAGATCGTCAAGACCGACATGTTTCAAGAGCAGACGGGTTTGAGTAAGGAGCAAATCGGTAGCGTGTTGGGTGCGTTTTTCTTTACCTACGCCTTACTGCAGGTCCCTGCAGGTTGGATCGGAGACCGTTTTGGTGCCAGACGTATATTGACGGCCAGTATTCTGGTTTGGTCGTTGTTGACGGCGGCAACGGGGTTTGCGTACGGTGCCCTGGCACTGTTGGTGCTGCGTTTGGGCGTCGGCATGGCTCAAGCGGGCGCGTACCCAAGTAGCAGTTCGATTGTTCGGAACTGGGTTCCCGTCAGCAGACGTGGCAAAGCCAGCGGCCTGATTGCGTTTGGTGGTCGCGTTGGAGGTGCAGCCTCTCCTTTTTTGACGATGCTATTCATTCAACAGATCGGTTGGCGAGCCACCTTGGTACTCTACGGCGTGATCGGTGTGGGCTTGGCAATGACTTACTTTGCCTTGATTCGTGATCGGCCCGCCGATCCGCCGGATTCTAGTCAGGCGGAGCCGATGTCGGGTAGTCCCGCTATGGAGCGACGAAAAATCAACGTCGCGAAGTCTCCCCGCTTTGGCAAAGTGCTGTTGGCATGTTGCGGTAGCCGCAGCTTGTGGCTGAATTCGCTGTGCCAATTTTGTGTAAATGTTGGCTGGGTCTTCTTGGTGACTTGGTTGCCGACGTATTTGAAGGAAGCCAAACAGGTTTCCGATGCCCAAGGGGCGTTGATGGTCAGCATGGCCCTGGCTGTTGGTATGCTTGGCCAATTGATCGGGGGGGCGACAGCGGACTGGAGTGTGAAGAGTTTTGGGTTGCGTTATGGAAGGGTGTTGCCGATTAGCTTGGCGAATTGCATTGCCGCAACCGCTTATCTGAGCTGTTTACTGATTGATTCGGCATGGGGGATTGTAGCCTGCTGTGCGGTCGTGTCACTGATGACCGACTTTGCCAACCCATCGATGTGGGCTTTCGTGCAGGATGTTGGAGGCAGGAACACGGGGGCGATCTTCGGCTGGCCAAACATGTGGGGGAATCTGGGGGCGGCAGCGTGCGCGCGGATGGTGCCGTGGGTCATGGCCTATGGAGCGGGTAGTACGATGGGGCAAGATATTGTTTTTGTGGCATGCGGCAGCGCGTTCTTCATCGCCGCAGTGGCTGCCTTGGGAATGGATGCTACCAAGCGTCTGTTGGATGACCATGAAGCGACGCGGGATCAATAACGGTCCGTTTTGCTTGTCTCTTCCGGAGCAATGGAGCGCACGTCACCAAAGCAACCGTCTGCTAGACTGCTGTGGCATGGCGTTGCGGGCGGTACTCTAGCCTAACCTTTTCGATCTGGCGATTGGTTGCTTTCAGGACCGTCACGCAGACAGGACCAACTTCTAAGATATCACCATCTTCGGGGATGCCACCCGTGTGATGCAGGACGTAACCGGCGATCGTTTCGTAGTCTTCGCTTTCGGGCAACTCCCAGCCCAAAAGTTCGTTC
>SLFV01000073.1 GCA_007124075.1 Roseimaritima sp. | reverse complement strand
ATCCGACAGGCTTGGGATGCCGTGTGTTTTACGGAGATCCGGGGGAGTTCACTGAAGATGTGCTAGTTTGCTGCCGATACCTATTAACGGTCTCCGTCAGCTAGCGCAGCGAAGTCTCTCATCTGCCACGGAATGCATCCCTTCAGGGACATGGATTGCGGCGCCCCGGAACTTCGGAAACTATCAGTCTGCAACGTAAGCGTTACGTTTCGCAGCTTGATCTTCCATAGCGCCTATCGCCATTTACAAACCTTTTGAGGAAGGGACTGTTTATGGCGGCCAGAAACATCCTCAGGGAGCAATCGATCCATGCAGATTTTCGGACCCATCCGTGTCGACGCCACGCAGTTCACGCAGGCTGGTCAAGCAAACAGCCGTACCAGTTCGGTTCCGGCTTCAAAGCCGCCCACTTCCGCCGGTCCGATAGATCAACTGGATCTGTCATCAACATTGTCGCAGGTATCGCGAACGGCGGGCACCGATGCGATCGCGGGAGGGGGAGAAATTCGCGTTGATCGTGTTGCGGAAATCCGTCGCTCGATCGCCAATGGCACGTATGACACACCGGAAAAAATGGACATCGCCCTCGGACGATTGCTGGATCGCATGGGGTGAGCGTTGGACTGGCAAAACCAGTGGTTCATCCGCGTCCAACACGGAATTCGTCACACGCGATACGCGGTTTCTGCCCAGTGATCAGATCTAAGATGACGACGGCGGTGCCGCATGACAGGTGAATACCACTGCGATAGTGGCCCGTCGCCACAAAGCAGTTTTGGCGGCCAGGAATCCGACCGATGTAGGGAAAACCGTCTACCGTTCCCGGCCGCAAACCCGCCCAAGACTTGATCGGCTGCAATGCGCCCAGTGCGGGGTAGTAACCAATCGCCCAATGCCGAAAACGCTCCAGTGCCGCAGTGGTCGTTTGTTCCTGAAAACCGACTTCCTCCTCGCAGGAACCGATCAATAGATGCCCGTCCTCACGAGCAACGAAATACCGATTCCCCTCGTTAATCACGTGACGAAAAAGGGGAGACGGCAGTCGGTACAGTAGCATTTGCCCACGGACCGGAACGACCTGTAACGAAACTCCGCATTGTTGGCCGATTAGCGTTGACCAGCTGCCAGCCGTCAACACCATTGCCCCTCCGTGAAAGGTATCGTGTTCCGTCACGACGGTTACCTGCCGCGACGATTCCGCGAAACTGCGTGCAGTCGCGGATGTCTCGACCCGAACCCCAGCCTGTCGACACACAAACTCCAAGGCTTTTAAATGACTGGGGCAACGCAGTTGATGCTCATCGGGCACCTGCAACGCAAGCCGCAGGCGTTGGCTTTGAATCATCGGCTGCAACGCTGGTTCCACAGACGCAAGTTCGGCAGGAAACAGACGACGACATTCGATAGCGTCGGATTTCCAATAGTCCTGCAGGCCCACCAAAGCAGCGGCTTCACCTGGTGTTGTAGCCACGTAGAGGCCGCCGCATCGCCGCAGCCCCGTGTCGATTCCGGTCAGCTCCCGCAGCTTACGGGCCCATTGAGGATGGAGCTGATGGCTAAGTCCACGCAGACGTTCCAGCGGATCCGTCGCGGTCTTCAAATTGGTAGCTGGCAGAATCCCAGCCGCCGCCCACGAACACCCACGTCCGACCTCGGCGCGATCCTCCAGGAGCGTCACACTCAGGCCGTGCTGACTAGCCTCCCAAGCGATACTGAGACCAATCACACCGCCGCCGATCACAATGAGGTCTGAATGGGTCATCAATGCCTAATTTCTTTTTAAAAAATGCCTCGTACGGTTGTCCTCAAGTTTAAAAATTAAAAAACGAGACAGCCAGTCCGTACACCACACGAGAGCTGATGCGGCACGTGAAAATCTGATGAAGCGCGGTGATCCTGGCATTGATCGCCGCGAACGTGTCGTCCTACCCGTGTATAATTTCCCGATTGGGCGTCAACGAACATCCTTCGATTTTACAAATCGTCAATTTGCGTTACTTTCAATGTTGTAGCAGAGGCGTTTCCATTGATGAAAATCGCTGGGCTTCGCCAGAGCACGGCTTTTTGGGCGAAGTTGCCCCATTGCCTTACGTTAATGGCTTCTTTTTGCTATTTTGGGGAGTCTACGACGGCTGCTGTCTCCCTTGGACCCTTCATCAGACGGGTCATTTTCGCGAATGACTAAGATTGACTCCGAGCGATTCGTTGAACTAGTTGCCAAGAGCGGTCTAGTTCCCGCTGCCAAATGTGACCAACTGTTTGCGTTGGTGAGGGGGAAATACGGCGAGAGTTTGCCTGAAGATGCTGAGAAACTGGCCGTCATTTTCTGCAAAAACAAATTACTGACGCAGTGGCATACCGATAAATTACTTGCCGGAAAATACAAAGGTTTTTTTCTGGGCAAGTATAAACTGCTGGGACATCTGGGCACTGGAGGGATGAGCAGTGTCTACTTGGCCGAGCACGTTAAAATGGGGGATCGGCGGGCCATTAAAGTGCTGCCTCGTCGGCGGGTCAATGACACAACGTATCTGGCGCGGTTTCAAAATGAGGCAAAAGCGATCGCCTCGTTGAATCACCCCAACATCGTGCGTGCATTCGACATCGATAATGAAGGCGATGTCCACTACATCGTGATGGAGTACGTCGATGGCGATGATTTGCAGCAGCGGGTTCGTAAGGATGGTCCATTCAGTATCGGCACGGCGGTCGATGTCACGCGTCAGGCCGCTTTGGGTTTGCAACACGCACATGACCGCAACTTAATCCATCGCGACGTCAAACCGGCTAATTTGTTGATCGACAGTACCGGCACCGTGCGTTTGCTGGACATGGGCCTGGCGTTATTCAAGGCAGACGACGAGGAGTCGTTGACGGTTGCGAATAACGAAAACGTCCTTGGGACTGCGGACTACCTGGCACCCGAGCAGGCTTTGAACAGTCATCGTATCGACCACCGAGCGGATGTTTATGCTCTCGGTTGTACCTTGTACTTCATGCTGACGGGTAAACCACCCTTTCCCGAGGGAACGTTAGCGCAGCGAATCGCCAAGCATCAAACGGAGATGCCCAAATCGATTCGGCAATTGCGAAGCGACTGTCCCGGAGAATTAGAAGGGATGGTCGTGAAAATGATCCAGAAAGACCCTCAGTATCGTTACCAGTCAGCACAGGAAGTGGCAGACGCGCTAGAACGTTGGCTAAAACATGCGAAACAACCGGTCGGTTCGCTGGCCCGTCCGAATTCCCGATCGGGTGCTGATTTCAATTTCACGGGCTCTGATTCTAGTTCCATCGATGTCGATTCCTTGCTTGATCGCCCCTCAGGAATTTCAAAACACGACACTGTCAGCAATGAGGCTGGTGACACAATGGGTGGAGGTCGCTCGTCGATTTCCAAACTATCTGCCGGCGACAGCGGAAAACTGGTAGGTGTCACGCCGCGGAAACGAATGCCCTCCGAATCGGGCAGCAGCGCTATTGATCTGACCAGGGAATCGGGATACGCACCGCTGCCCCGCGACAAGCCTCGGGGGATCCAACTTCCTCCCGCAAAAGACCAGGTCTCCCCGGATCAATTGAAAACTCGTGGTGGGAAGAAGACCAAATCGCTGAATGACTTTCAGGCCTCACCAACGCAGGAACCTCAGGCAGTCCCTTGGGTCCTGGTCGCCTTCTTTATTGTGATGCTGATCGTTGCCTTAGCAATTGGTTTTGCGATCGCTAAATTGACGTCTTAAGGTGCTGCGATCGCAATGACTGTGATTGTCGAAAAACCTTATCAATTTGTCCCTCCGCACCGCGGAGACGGTTGGCCAACCTGGATTCAACGCTTGCGGTTGGTCGATCGCTACCTGCATCGAAAGGAAGGGATTGTCGACTACGAAGTTCGCAACCTGGGTGTCATCCGCAACAGCCTAGCCAACGGCGATGCGGTGCTGCTGGCCCCGAACCATTGCCGTTACGCGGATCCCTTAGTGCTGGGCTGGCCAGCGCGACAACTGAAACGCCATGTGTTTGCGGTCGCCAGTTGGCACCTGTTTAACAAGAATTGGTTCGAATCCTTCGCAATTCAAAAAATGGGAGGCTTCAGCCTTTTTCGCGAGGGGACCGACCGGCAATCCTTGCAGACGGCGATTGATATTTTGTACCGGGCAGAACGCCCCTTGATCCTGTTTCCCGAGGGAACGACCAACCGCTCCAATGACTACCTGCAACCCCTTCTGGATGGAGTTAGCTTTCTGGCACGGACCGCCGCCAAGCGTCGGGCCAAAGATCAACTTGGGCGAGTTGTCATCCATCCCGTAGGCATCAAATATGTTTTTCAAGGCGAGATCATCCCGTGGGCGGATCAGGCTCTGGAGAGACTAGAACGGCAAATCAAATGGCGTTTTGTGCCCAAGACACCGTTGCTACCGCGGATTCGACGCTTGGCCGATGCGCTGCTGACGCTACAGGAAATCCACTACCTGGGTACCCCCCAAAGCGGACCACTGTATCAACGAAGAGTGAAGCTGACCGAGGCATTGCTGGAACCATTGGAGCAGCACCACGGTGTGACCAAGCCCAAAGACGCCGCCGCGCACCGCGTCCGTGAGCTCCGGTCGTTACTTCTGCCCAAACTATTGGCTGCCGACAGTTCAGGACTAAAGGAAAGCCTGCGTGCGGAATTACATCGTGTCGAACTGGCACGAAAACTGGATTCCTACAGTGAAGGCTACCTCCGTGAAGCCCCGGTGACGGACACCCGCATTTTGGAAACGATACAACGGATGCAGGAGGATTTTTTGGGCTCGGTCGATTCTTCCACGCCACTGAAAGTGATCATTCAGTTTGACGACCCTATCGTCGTACCGACCGACCGGCCGCCGCGGGGGCAGCGAGATCCGCTAATGGAGCAACTGGAGCAACGCCTGAAGGCGTTGCTGAGTCTGTTGCAGCACGAAGCCCGCTTGTTTCACGAATGATTGACGACGCGCAGGTCCCGCTTCAGTCGCAGCAGAAATATAAAAATCCCCGCCCAGACGAAGCCAAACCCGACAAGACGGTATTGTGCAAAGGGTTCGCCCGTGATCAGCACCGCCACCAATAATTGCAGCGTCGGTCCAACATACTGCAGCACACCATTGGTTGACAGTGCAATCCGCCGTGCGGCGGTTGCAAACAGTACCAAGGGAACGACCGTTACGACACCCCCGCATACCATTAGCGCCGACACGCTCCACGACGTGCCGAAGTGTACTAGGTCGTTTCGCCACAGCAGCGCCAACATGCCCAAGGTTGGAATGACCACCGCGATCATTTCCAACAGCATTCCTACCAATGCGGGGAGCGGAGCTTGTTTTTTGATAAAGCTGTAAACCGCGAACGATGTCGCCATCGCCACTGCGGGCCAAGGCAGACCACCGCTGCCCCAGGTCATGACCGCCACTCCGCAAGCCGCTAAGCTGACCGCCAACCATTGCTGCCAGGACAGCCGTTCCCGTAACACCATTACCCCAATCAGGACATTCAGCAGGGGATTAATGTAATATCCCAGCGACGCGTCCAGGATTCGCTGATGGGTTGCCGCATAGATAAAGGCCAGCCAATTGATCGTGATCATCAACCCTGCCAGCGAATAGATCAACCAATAACGGGGAGTCACCAACGCTGAGGTCAGTGCTTGCCACCCCCCCAATTGCCCCCTTCTCGCCAAGGCGGGAACGCCGCATGCCAGGATCACGAAGGACCAAACGATTCGATGCCCCACCAATTCCCAGGAGCTGACTTGGGAAAGCATGTGCCAGTACAGCGGCAGGATTCCCCACATGCCATGGGCGCTGAGCGCACAGATATACCCCAGTCGGGACTCATTAACAGGCACAAAGTAACTCCCAACGGTTCCCTGAAAGCCGGTAGGCCGGGAGCCTATCTCTATTTTCGGTGCGCTGGTCATGAATGGCTACGGCGTCGGCCCTCCGCCCACCCTGTACCGAATCTCTCCTCCCACAATCGTCATGGTAACACGGCTTTTTAGGTTGAACCCAGATAGTGGTGTCTCGGGATTGATTGACAGCATCTGCCGGTCATCCACAATCCACTGACACTCGGGGTCGATCAGGATGAGATCAGCAGGTTTTCCAATTCCCAAGGTCCCTCCTTCAATACCCGCGATCACTGCGGGCTGGGTGGATAGCCGCATCAAAACCTTCAACCAAGAACAACCAGAAGGAACATTCAGTGCCGTTACGGTGGCTGCTAACGCTGTTTCCAAAGACGCCATACCAAAGGGAGCCAAATCCAGGTCATTCATTTTCTTCTCACGCGCCCGTGGCATATGCCCTGTCTGGACTGCATCAATGACCCCCGTTGCAACCGCGTTGCACAATCCCTGGACGTGGCGGATGCTTCTTAGGGGAGGATGGACCTTGTACCTAGCGTCGAAACTGCGAAGCTCCCGATCGGTCAGCAACAAGTTGTGAGGGCAAACGGAGGCTGTCACGCGAATATTTCGTTTTTTCGCACGCTCTAAGAGATCGACACTGCCCATCGTACTGACCGGCCCAACATGCAATCGACCACCAGTGCCCTCGGCCAGCCGTACATCACGAGCAACCGCTAAATCCTCCGCTTCGGTCGGTAGACCACTTAGCCCCAGAATCAGCGACTCGCAACCATCGTGCATGACCCCACGGCCCGCTAGCTCTGGGACCTCGGGACGATCAAGAATTGGCAGTCCGAACATCCGTAGATATTCAAGCGCTCGCTTAACCAGCGCGCTGTTGGCCAGCGGCGCGGGTGAATCACTAAAAGCAACCGCACCGGCTTCGGCCAACAAGCCCAGTTCGGCCATCTCCTCGCCCCGACGCTGCTTACTGACACAACCGGTGACATAAACTCGGGCCCCGTTCGCTCTGGCCGCTTTTTGACGCACAAATTCCACGGCACCGGGCGAATCAATCGGTGGATGCGTGTTGGAACTGCACAGAATTGATGTGTAACCACCGGCCAATGCAGCGTGCGCCCCGGAGTGGATGGTCTCGTCTTCATCACGCCCCGGCTCACGCAGTTCAGTGGACAGATCTACCAGTCCAGGTGCAACGATTTGTCCATTGGCGTCCAGTCGTCGAACCTCGGCAGGCAAGTCATCGTCGCATGGATCGACAGCCGCGAAGTGCCCATCAACCAGCAGCAAGCGTCCTTGCCGATCCAGGCCAATCGCGGGATCAATCAGACGTCCTTTTTCAATCAACAAGCTGTTCATATCGCCTCGCCTTGTTTGCGAGCCATCGCTCCGGCCAGCAGCCATAGGGTGGCCATCCGTACCGCAATTCCGTTGGTGACCTGCTCCAGAATGACAGATTGTGGCCCATCGGCCACGTCCGGCGCAATTTCAACGCCGCGATTAATGGGGCCTGGCGCCATAATCAGGATGTCGGACTTGCTGCACTCCATCCGTTTACGTGTCATCGCGTATAACGCTGCGTATTCATGAATGCTGGGGAAGGGACGTGTCACCTGACGTTCGAATTGCACACGCAGCAAATTCAGGACATCGCAACGGTGCAGGATATCATCCAAATGATGCGCAACCTCAAATCCCAGTTCCTCCCACCGCGGACTGACTAAGGTCGACGGACCACAAACGATCACGCGTGCCCCCAGTTTACGAAGCCCCCAAAGGTTACTTCGGGCGGTCCGACTGTGGGCGATATCCCCGACCAAGGCAACCGTCAGTTTGCTGAGATCGGGGCGACGCTGGCGGATCGTCAGAATGTCCAAAAGCCCCTGGGTGGGATGTTCGTGCGGCCCGTCCCCCGCATTGATGACGCTGCACTTCAACTCTCGGGCTAATAAGTGCGGTGTGCCCGGTGTTGCGTGCCGATTAACAACCCAATCGACCCCCATAGCTTCGATTGTTTTGGCGGTGTCAACAAAGGTTTCTCCCTTGGCAACGCTACTGCCGCTGCTGGCGAATTCCACGGTGTCGGCACCCAGCCGTTTTGCCGCCAACGAAAAACTGTTGCGCGTCCGCGTGCTATTTTCAAAAAATAAATTCGCACACGTTTTTCCGCTCAGTAAAGTCAATTTCTTGCGGCAGCCGTCGGTTGCGTCCTTAAACAACTGGGCAGTGTCCAGCAGGATGGTGATTTCCTCTGCGGTCAAGGATTCCAAATCAAGCAAATGCTCCCTGGTCCAGCCTGCGGGAAAAGGGAGGGTCGGTGCCTGGTCGCCTGACATCAATGGTTCATTCGCTCGTGAAGTATCGTGTGCCAACTGTCACCGCTGGATCAACCTCTCACTGAGTATCGGTCGCATCACCAGCGACGCCCTACAGCGGATGCTACCGCGATAACTTTTCGATTTTAACGATTGACCAGCACAGCGGCAGTAGGGCGGAAAGAGGTTTACGGGCTTGCGAAACATTGCGTGACAGATTGCTGGCACCAAACTGCGTCGCGACAAAGCCTGAAGAAACGGCGAATTGATTCTTCAATTGGCTCTGCCGGTGTTTCCGTCGGAGCGCTGGCGCGCCGCGATGACCAGGAAAACCCATCCTACCATCAAGGCGACGCCACCCAGCGGTGTGATCATGCCGAACTTTGGCTGATTGCAGAGGACCAATGCGTAAAGACTGCCGGAAAACAACACCATTCCCACGGTAAAGCACCACCAGGCGCAACGCAGCAAGCGAAGCGGTCGGGAAAATGCCACTGCCAGCAATGCCAGGATCGCAAGGGCATGAAACAAGTTGTACCGAACCGCGATTTCCAATTGCTCCAGACGCTTAGCAATCAGTTCGGATTCCAGCCCTTGCCGCGCAAGCCACTCAGGCAACAGATGTGCACCGAAAGAGCCAAACAGGACAGCCACGAGGCCAAGACTGCCAGCCACCCAGAGGGAGTCACGAACAAATCGCTCATGCTCGGGACTGGTCGTGGAAGTCATCATCTATCGATCCAGCAAACGCTTGACGCTGTCCAAAAGTTTGTCCATAGCAAAGGGTTTGCGTAGGTAATCGTTCACGCCTAACAATTCCGCATATGCCTTGTGGCGGTTACCCTCATTGCCCGTAATCATGATCACCGGAAGCGACATGCCCTCATTGCGACGTAGTTTTTCCAACACTAAAAAGCCACTGCGTTTGGGCATCATCATATCCAGTATCATTAAATCGGGCGATTCGCGTTCTGCAAGCGCAAGTCCCTGATTACCGTCCCTGGCGACGACGACTTGATATCCGTGACCTTCCAGGGCGTAGCGAATCGCTTCCACAATCTCCATGTCATCGTCGACAATCAGAACCTTCTTAGCATCCTGGGTTGACGATGTTTCCGACAGCAGGGATTCGGTGGGACTCATGAGGGGGAATCATCTATGGCTTGGGGGAGACTTACCGACAGCGAGCTGTTATCCCAACAGGGTAACGCTTCTGGTGACATTACGTAATCACCCCGGGCTTGGACTGCCAATGCCCTGCACCGTAGTTTTCCGGGGACCGTCAATGCCATCAACGCGTTGGCGTAGCAAGCGGACTACAAAAGTTAGTTTTCCGAAAACTCCACCGGCACGGTATCCCAATCAGGAACAGACTCCGGCAAAGATTGCCCCGTTACCAAACTCATCAACCAGTGATCTATGTGCCGCAGCACGGGTGCGATCATTTCGTCTTCACAGGTAACCTGACGTACCTCGACATGTAATTTGGCTGCATTGATCAGCCGCAAGTCCTGCTCGAATTGCTCAAGCGAAAATCGCTCTGACTCAATCGCTTGAGCCAGCAACAGCCGAAACCCTCGCAGGCTGTTCAATCGAGCCAACGGCCGCCCGCCACGTGGCAACCCACCGCCAAGCGAAACCACGCCCGCAAACCGATGGGGATTCATCAAGCCCAGACGTTGTGCCATCACTCCACCCGACCGATAACCCGCAAGAAAAATACGTTCCGGGTGAATAGAGAATCGCTCGGTCGCCTGCTCAATCGCGTCCATCACCAATTGCTCGGCCTGCAAAATACCGTTGCCCGTATGCACCCAGTCAAAACGGTGACCACCAGGATCACAGGCACGTGTCCCCCGGATACCCACGCCAACATAATTTTGAACACTAATGTGCGGCATGACCTGAGCAACCTGCTGCTCGCAACCACCCTGATGATGCAACCAAACGATCAACGGATATCGATAGTTGGGCTCGTAGCGGCTTGGCAGAAAAAAAGCCTGGGGCGATCCATCCAACAGTGTGGGAGCAAACGACCCCAGTTCTAGGAGCTGCCCCTTCGATGTTTGGATGTCCGCCGAACCGTGACAAGCCTGCGATGAGTGGAGTCGGTTCATTATCTCACTTCAGACAAGAGTAAAAGTCAACACGAAAGAAATGGCTGAGCCGAAGGCTACAGAAAACCCTCGCTGGCGTGTTTCAAGCGCCGATCTTACGGGCTGGATTAACACGCGGAAGCAGCATTCTCAGGACATGGTGGCGGCCTTTTCATAATGGAGAATGAAAGCGTTTATCACCCAGTCCAACCGTCGGTCGATCACAGACGACCGAATGAACAGCTGATCTCGAACACTCGATGAATTTAATGCTTCGGTCGCCGCCATGTCAACGGTAACGCCGAAAGTTTACGCTGATAGCAATCCATCCATCGTCGCAACCAACGACTTCACGGCATCGACGCTGTGCTGAAAATCTTTTTGTTCTTGGGCGGTCAGTTCCAGTTCGATAACCCGCTCAATTCCACCAGCTCCCATCACAACGGGCACGCCAACATAATAACCGCCCACACCGTATTGCCGATCGCAATACGCCGCCGCCGGAAGAACCCGCTTCTTGTCACGGATAACCGCTTCTGCCATCTGCGCACAGGCCGCAGCGGGGGCGTAGTAAGCGCTACCCGTCTTAAGCAGCTTGACAATCTCCGCGCCCCCATTGCGAGTACGCTCCACGATTTCGCTCAGCCGATCTGCCGCGATTAATTGCGTTACGGGAATACCACCGACACTGGTGCAACTGGGAATCGGAACCATCGTGTCGCCATGCCCGCCCATCAGTAGCGCGCTAATGTCTTCCACACTTACACCCAACTCCATCGCCAAGAAAGCGCGATACCGCGCGGTGTCCAATACTCCCGCCTGGCCACAAACACGCTGGGGCGGAAAGCCGGTAACACGCCACATTTGCTGAACCATCGCATCTAGCGGGTTGCTGACAACGATCACGATGGCCTCGGGGCTGCAAGCCTTGATCTGTTCGGCAACGTCGGTGACAATCCGAGCATTGGTGTTCAGCAAGTCATCCCGGCTCATCCCTGGTTTGCGAGGGATACCGGCGGTGACCACAATCACGTCGCTGCCCGCTACGTCGTCGTAACTGTTGGTGCCGATGATACTGGAATCAAAGCCCATAATCGGCGAAGACTGCATCAAATCCAGCGCCTTTCCGCGTGGCATGTCCTCGGTTTGTGGAATGTCCAGCAACACGACATCCCCCAACTCAGCAGCCGCACACCAGTGGGCACATGTGGCACCTACGTTACCGGCACCGATGATTGAAATCTTGGCACGTCGCAATGACATGAATCGACCTTTACAGTTAATGGAAAGCAAGAACGTGAGAGGGAATCCACCGTTGGCTTGCCGCGCCGCAGCGCGATGCTTGGAAACGGCTGTGACATATCGTCAACGCTTCGCTGCAGCGGTCAAGTAGACTGAGAGAACTTGTCATCCATTTCCAGTTCGCGTTGGCGGCGTTGCAACACCGCCTGACGATCGTGCCGACCCAGGTACCAACTGACCAAAATCACCAAGACCAACCCGCTTAAAAAAACCGTCGCCACGACCGATTGCCAATTGACACGACTGCGGATCTGGCCAGGCTGTAGGACGGTCAGCCGTGAAACCATCACCAGTGGTCCAAACTGCCTGCCAGCTCCCCGGGCCTGCATGTACTCGCTGTCATAGCTCCACTGACGAAAGTAAAATCCATCGATGGCGATCGGTCTGCGAATCATGCCGACTACCGCCTGCATACCACCCTGCGTTTCCAACGCGTCACTCAACTCGCGTGGCAACTCGGCTACGACCAGCGAAACGGGATAGCGCCCATCAAACTCGACAGGTTGACTTACTGGCTGACCCGGCTGTTCGGTGTCGATCACCACCCGCCCATCCAGCCGAGCAAAAGCGTCGATTTGCCAATAGTGCTCTTGCCCTAGGGTCTGAGCAGCACTGCTTTCTGCATCGAGAAAAATCTGCGTCACTCGCACTGTCTCTGCTCGCAGACGGATCCAGCGCCCGACCATTTCTCGCGAACGCTCCAACAGGTCGATCACCTGGACCGGCTGTGGTGGTGTGGCGGTGGAAACCGCTCGCCCGGCGGCGGCCAATAATTCGAAAAAAGGTTCGGTCGCGGATAAGCCGCGTTTGTCGCGTTCCTGGACCTCATCCCAGTGGCTGCAATCGAACCGCAATTCCGACAATAACCGCCAGCCCTCGTTCAACACCGTCTCGGATTCATCTGGGTACCACTGCACGATGGTGGAAGCGATAAAGCTAGGCTGGTTGCCTTGGTCCACGTGCACTATAACGCCAACCACCTGGACTCGCCGCGTCTCCAAACGCGTCGGGGGCGCCAACCACGATCGCGGCACCGCATCCGTCATGACAAAACAGCGAATGGCTTGTTCGTCCCCTGCAGGTTGACTGGCAGCGGAATCTGCAGACGCCGCCCTCAGCGGTGGGTCGGCCTGCAGTTCCAGCCTAAAAAGCCTGGGCATCTCCAGCACTTCGGCTTGCGGGTCGGGCACGGAAACCGCGGCAATCCCGGTGATCCGCCCATCGATCTGGATCACATCTCCCGGGATCCACTCGGTTCCATGAGGCGACCGCGAAGCTCGGGCCCGCAGGAGCGATTGGTCAATCCGTTTGACTTGGTACTGCAAGCGAGCCGCATCGCGAATCGCTTCCGTGTCCTGCGGCGCAGCCAGCCAGCGTGCGGTCGCCGCAACCGAACGCTGATCGTAATCGCTTAACAGTTCCAACACGGATCCTGCCCAAGCGGCACCACTGGCCAGAACCCACACGACAAGAATCAGCGTACCACTCTGTGCATTGGCCATTGCTAACTACCCGAATTGGAAATGGAATCGGAGACAGATCGGTCGGCCAGCTTCCGCAGAAATTCAGGCGCCAGCCGCCGCCGTTGTGATCTTGCGATGCGCAACTGATGGTCAGCGACACGACTGCGCCACAACACCACCCCTGCCACGGTAACGCCAATCATGGACGCCAGCCCTACCACCAACCACCATGTTTGATGGGAAAATGGAGCCCGCTGCGCCGGAACCGTCGTCGCCGCCTCCGACGGCCAAACCCGACCCACGATCGCAGGCGATTCGGTTGGCCCCATCGCTGCCGGAAACAATCGACGCTTCAGAAATCGGCCTGCGATTGCGACCGTCGGACCGCGAGACAGCGTTGCCAGGGGACCGATCGCGGCAATCTCTGCAGGCACATCGGGAGCGTAAAAAATAACGGCACGTTCGGTTCCATCGTCGGGTCGCAGCCAGACTTCCCAGTAACGATCGATTCCAAAATCATTCGGCTTGGCCTGCACCGGAACGCTCCGGGCGACGCGCCCATACATCCAGACGTTGGTCCCCAGATACTGCTCCGGTTGCTGCATCAGCGGCACGACCCCCACCTTCCGTGGGCGCGGAGTCGAGTTAACAAATCGAACGGTAAACTCCGGCTGCTGAGCGATTTCTAGGTATCGATAAAATGCGGCGGCATCACCTGCACGCCAGATGGCCCCATCGCTGACGGCTTGTTGATAGGTTTCGTCAAGTGCCCCCTGCAAACGACCCACGACTTGCTCGCGGAAGCCTGGTCCGACAGTCCCCGGCCCGGAATCGCCAGCCGCCCCAGCGAGCTCCGCGATTGACGGGATTAGGCCCAGCAATTCCCCCCACAAATCGATCGCTGGCTCTGAGATTTCTTCCCTGTCAAAACGACCTTGCGAGGGGGTAACTCGCTGCCCCCTCCATTTGAAAAGTAACCGCGTTAACCCCAGGCGTTGCTCAGGCTCCAGCCGTGATACCTGCTCTCGCGCCCAGTGATCAGCAGTCAACACACCTGCAACGGTGGGTGTTCCCGCTGTGGGTAGTGGCACTTCCGTGGCGGTGGCAGCCTCTGAATCGTCCTGTTGACGCGGTGCCGGGAGATCCTGCGGGCCGCTGGGAAAGAACGGACGATAGATCTCGGGGTCAGCAGCTTGACGCATAATGACTAAAACCACGCCCAGGGCCAACACGAGACGCAGGACTCGGCGGGTTGCTTGTGATTGCTCACGGCGCAGACGTTTGCGATCGCGATACAGGTTGCGGTCGTTAAGGCCAGAGGGGATGCGCATCAAAAACTACCGCGAAAACCAGGGACAAACTCGCTCGACGCTTACATTTTAACCGAATTCCTTGGCACAATCGGCCCCACACGGACCCGATTTACCTTGCCGGCTGTGGATTGCTGACTAGAAAGTTGTCAACACGGCAATGAAGATGTGTGTAAACTTTCCTCGTCCGCGTTAGAATGGAAGCATTCGTCATGTCGTGATTCTCGTCTCATCTTTCTGTTCACCGGTTACTTGATCATGCAGTCGTCTATTGTGCGAACAATTGCAAAGGGGCCAAGCCAAAATAGACGGATCTTTTTGCCCGTCTCCGCTCGGACGAACGCTCCGCGTGTCGCGCCCCCCGTTTTGTTTACTGCTGTCATGGTGATCAGCAGCGTGGTCGCGCCTTGTCGTGTTGTCGCAGGTGAACCGGCGGAATTGTTTCTGCAGCGGTTGCGGTCCGCGGAGTACTTCGACGTCGCGCTGGGATACCTGGATGCGCTGGAAAGCTACCCTGGCGTTTCAGGGGAGCTTCTTCAGGCCAAACATTTGGAACGCGCGCAAGTTTACTTCGAAGCCGCTGGAGCGACGAGGATTCCGGCCGAGCAAGAGAAGTATTTCTCTGCTGGCGAGCAGGACCTGCGTCAGTTTATCGATGAAAACCCCAGCCACCCTCGGGTTTCCGAGGCGAGGATCATTTTGGGGACGCGGCAATTGATCCACGCGATGGTCCTAAGTAGGAATCCCAAGCAGGACGACGAAATCAAGGAAAAGACCAGAAAGGAATATTTAGCTGCTGCGCAGACGTTTGATAAAATCATCGATACGCTCAAGGAAGAATTGGCTGCAATGCCAACGGGCCCGATCAACGAATCGGAAAACCCGGGACTGACCGAACGCCGCGAACAGTATCGTGGTGAGTATATGCAGGCCCAACTACAGGCTGCGCATTCTCGGCGTTTGGCCGCTGAGACCTACTCGAAACCGGCCGAACAGGGCAAGGAGTTGCTGGAGGAGGCACTGAAAAGATTGCTGGATTTCAGCGAGAAATATCGGGGTTACCCACCGGGAACCCGGGCAATGCTGTACGCCGGACAAATCCAGCAGCTTCTGGGCGACCAGAAGGCTGCGTTGGATAGCTACCAACGAGTCCAGGAGCAGGTTGACGACGACCGGTTGCGATCGTTAAAGATCGAGGCCGCAATCGGAACCGTCGAGCTCCGGCTTGCGGAAGATCCGCCAGCTTACCAACTGGCGATTGATCGTGGGCAACCATGGGTTGACGGGGCGCGGCCGAATGAGAAACGAACCAACGAGGTGCAAAGACTGCGATTGGAATTGGCCAAAGCCTACCTGGAAAAGGTCGCAAAATCGGAAAAGCCGAAAGACAAAAACGACGCCACCAAGGCGGCTCGACAACTGCTAAACGATGCGAGAAAGATCCCGGGCGCCCATGTGGAGGAAACTCGATCCCTACTGGCGACCCTGGGTGTCGAACCCGAGGAGCAGACCGTGGAGGTGGAAAGGCCCGGCTCGCTGAACGAAGCGTTGACGGCAGCGAAGACACTGATCGAAAGCAGCGACCAACTGGCCCTGAGCCAACAGGTTCTCAACCGACAGATCAATGAACCGGGAGCCGACAAAGAAGACATTGAAACGCAATTGGACGAAGTGGGGAAAGAGATTACCCAGCAGCGAGAAAAGGCTTCGACATTGCTGCAGATGGGACTGGCGATGCTCGCCCCCGATGACGACACGACGCTGGTCAATCAAGCACGCAATCTTTTTGCGTTCAACCTGTTTCGTCAGAATCTTTTTCACGAAGCAGCCGTCGTGGGTGAGTTTCTCGCGCAGGCAGCTCCTGGGGATCCGCTCGGGCTGAGTGGCGGGATGATCGCGTTAAATGCCTACCAGACATTGGCTCGTGATGCGGAGGATTCGCATCGCGATGAGGTGATGCGGGGCCTAAGTGAGATTGGAAACTACCTGGTCCGTCATTGGCCCGATGACCCCGGCGTTGCGGGGGCACGAGGCGCGTTGATTGCCGTGGCGTTGAACCAACAGCGTTGGGACGAGGCTCGCAAACACCTGGAGGCAACCCCGGACGATTCCCCCGACAAAGCCAATTTCTTGCGGATCATGGGCACGCTTACGTGGAATAGCTACCTACTGAAACTGCAAGAAAACCCGGAAGACCCCGAAGCAGCGGAGCTTTTGCCTGTCGCTGCGAAGGACCTGCGTGCGGGCCTAAAGCCGCTGCAGCCGGACCAAGTTTCACAGCGTGAATTGGATACCAGCTTGATCCTGACCAAAGTGCTGATTCGACAGGACAAACAGGAAGAAGCGATGAGGGTTTTGGAAAACCCCAGTTTTGGTGCATTGACTTTGGCCGACAAGGGCTCGCAAGACTTCCAATTCAGCGCATTGACGACCGCTTTGCAGGTTTTCATTGGCCAGATGACCAGCGCGGACGCGAATGCGGATGAACTGACAGGAAAAGCCAACGAGATTGTCAATCGGATGCAAAAAGTTGCGGGGGATAATCCGCAGTCTAAAGCGAGGATGATTGACAACTTCAAACTGTTGGCTCGCGACATTCGCCAGCAGATGGATTCCGCACCGCCAGCCAAGCGAAAAACGCTGGTCACTGCATTCCAAACCCTGATGACCGGCCTCGCGGATGCGGCGCAAGACGATCGCAGCACGTTGATGATGGTCGGTCAAACCTTTGCCCAAATCGGCGAGGGCGCGATGACAAAACCAGAACCACCGGCGACAGGTCAAGCGTTTGATTTGCTGCAAAGCGGAAGAGAAATGCTAATGAAGGTGCTGGCCAACGAACAAGATCCTGAAGAGCGAGTCAAACTGCATTTTCAACTGGGACGGATGGCACGGCTGCAAGGAGATTTTGCCAACGCAATTAAAGAGTTTGCCGAAGTGGTCCGCATTAAACAAACGATGCTGACCGCGCAAGAAGAAGCTGCCCTAACGTATCAACAGTGGGGGATCGCCAGCGCGGATACCCCGGCCCGAGCCGCACGGGCGCATGAAATGGCGATTCTCGGTTCGCGGCCTGATGATAAAGGGAAAAATCAAATCTGGGGCTGGAACACGATCAGTAAAAGGACTGGCAATAACCCGAATTTTCGTGACGCGTTCTTCAATGCTCGGTATCATTTGGCATTGAATCGCTATCTGCAAGGCAAAGCGCTCAGAGATGAAAAGAAAATGCGGGATGCGATCACTTTCACGAGTGATTTGTTGCGTTTCTTCCCCGACCTGGGCAGCCCGGAGTGGCGAACAAAATTTGATCGCCTGTTGCGTGATGTACAAGGCAGCCTAGGCGAGCCTGTCAATGGATTAGAAGCACTGCAAACGGTGACTTCGTCAAGCTCTTGAGGAGGAAGGCACAAACGGCCTGCGACAGCATCTTGTCTGGCCTTTTCGTTTTTTTGACAAAACACCATTTTTCACTTGACTAAACCTATGTTAAATCAAACATCCAACTCGAAGGCTTGGTTGGTCGCAAACGTCCTGGCGTTGTTGGTGGCGGGACCGGTCATGGCCCAAAATGATCGCGTCTTCCCGATCGGTGGCAGCCCTGTCTCAGGACCGATTACCAACGTGACCAAGCAAGGAATCACGATTAAGGTCGGCGGCACGGACCAAAATATTCCTGCCAACCGGATTAGCAAAATCATGTTCAGTGGGGACCCCCCGGAATTGACGCGGGGCCGCGAATTCGTCATGGATGCTCAGTACGATAAGGCGATCGAAGAATTCAAAAAGGTCGATGTTTCCAAAATCAAACGCGATGTGATCATTGCGGACTTGGCCTTCTATCGTTTTTACAGCGAAGCGCAACTGGGGCTGACGGGGCAGGGGAATCGAGGACAGGCGGCAGCGAATCTGATCAACTTTGTACGGCAGCATGGCGAAAGCTGGCACCATTTCGCGGCCGCTAGAACCTTAGGCGATTTAGCCATGTCCGAAGGGAAGTTCGAGGGAGCGAAAAATTTTTACAAACAACTGGAGAAATCAACCGCCACGGAAAACAGGATTGCTTCGGTCTATTTAATCGGTGCAGTGGACTTGCAGATGGGCAACCTTGATGAAGCCCTCAATGCGTTTGACAAAGTGATCGGCGCGAGGGTCAATTCACCCGAAGAAGCCCGCTTGCAGAATTTGGCGAAGGCCGGACGCGTTGCGGTGCTGGGTTCCAAGGGCGATACCGAGGCAGCCATCTCGGAATCCAATGCCTTGATCGAAGCACTAAACCCAAGCGACACCGAGTTAGCTGCAAGAATCTATAATGCTCGCGGTCGAGCGATGACCAAAGCAGGTCAGCATGACGCAGCGATTCGTGCATACCTGCATACGCATTTGATGTTTTCCAACACCCCGGACGCGCACGTTGAATCCTTAACCGCTCTGGTACAGCTATGGCCCCAGGTTGGCAAACCTGACCGAGCCGGACAGATGCGACAGGTTTTACAGCAAAGCTATCCAGGCTGGGGTGGCTGAGCCATCGTGATCGACATCCCGGTCTCAACCCGAATCGAGAGATTTCGCGGCGGAACGTCTGCCGTGAGTCGTAAAATTAAACTAGCCTTTTGATCAAAACTGACTTCGTCACGTCCAAACTTTTGCCATTCCTTGGAGCCACTTATGAATCCGCTGAGCAGTGCCACGTTTCCTGTTCGTATTCAATTATTCGCGCTCGTGTTTGTCAGCCTTAGCGTGCTGGCCTTTTCAATGACCGGCTTTAGCCAAGATGAACTGGACGAACTGGATGCGGCACCGCCCGCCGCCGCTCCGGCCGAGGCTCCTGCTGCGGCCCCGCCCCCGGAAGCCGTTGGGGCTGCGGACACTGGCAGTGACCAGTCGGTTTTGGGTTGGGTCGTTGGTTCGCTGGGGTGGGGATACTTGCTGATCTTCCTTGCATTGTCTTTCACGCTTGTTTCGCTACTAGTCATGAACCTTTTGGCATCACGACGCGAAAACCTAGTACCTCAGGAATTGGTCGAAGGGTTCGAAGGCATGCTGAATGAGAAGGAATTTCAAGCCGCCTACGATTTGGCACGAACCGATGAATCGGTCCTGGGACAAGTCTTGTCGGCGGGGCTGGCGAAACTGTCACGAGGTTACAACCGTGCTCTTGAGTCCATGCAGGAGGTCGGTGAAGAGGAAAGCATGAAGTTGGAACATCGACTTAGCTACATGGCTTTGATCGGCAACCTCAGCCCGATGATTGGGCTGTTCGGAACCGTGCACGGGATGATCAGCTCCTTCCGCGTCATTGCAACCAGTGGCAGCACTCCCGAACCATCCAAATTGGCCGAGGGGATTTCGACGGCTTTATTTACAACGCTAGTCGGATTGGCGATCGCGATCCCCGCATTAGCCGCCTACAACATTTTGCGCAATCGTGTCTCCAGATTATTGCTGGAGGTTGGTGTCAGCAGCGAAAATTTGATGAGCCGCTTCGAAGACGTGCAGCCCCAAACCACAAAGAAATAGACCCCTAACATGCGCGTAAAAAAACAGCAATCGGCTTTGGCCGAAGCGGACCTAACGCCAATGATTGATATGACCTTTCAATTT